>JAWSUM010000050.1:0-20315 GCA_033549165.1 Methanolobus sp. | reverse complement strand
TGGATGATTTGACCATAGAGTTTAAGAATGTATATGACTTTTAAATTATTATTTGCGATAGTATTCAAAAATGTGACTTAAGGCTAAGAATTAGATTAAGTAAAAATTCCAAACAGAAAAAATAATAATTTAAAAGTCATATACATTCTTAAACTCTATGGTCAAATCATCCAACTATCATCAGGAATTTGTTCACATTTAACATGATCATGAGTTCTTTTGCATAATTGATTATCATAAATTATCATAACCGGATGGCACCATAGCTTTTATTTACTTGCATAAAATTATACATAAATAGTTTGAAATACTCGGAGGCAAATTGGGTCTTCACCACCATGAAATTAAACATGATCCAACTCCTTGCAAGCTCCTCCCACACAATGTCAAATATTTTCATCCCCTTATTCGCCAAGTCTCTTGGCGCTTCATTTTTAGAAGTGGGGATAATAACTGCAGCATTTGGTGCTGCTTCATTCCTGTCTTCCTTCATATTCGGAAAAGCAGCGGATATCAATCGCCTGCGTCCGATAGTCCTGGCCGGTCTGATAATGTCAGCATTATCTTTCTTCATGCAGGTCTTTGCATATGATGCCGTCTCACTCGCGCTCATAAGAGCTTTGGCTGGTTTCAGTATGTGTATATATCCTGCTGCACTCACGGTCTACATCTATTACCAGAAAGGAAGTATCGGCAAGTTCAGTTCCTTTGGCTCCCTTGGATGGATGGTAGGTTTCCTGCTGGCTGCCTTCATTGAGAACGTCCAGTATCTGTTCGTAATCTCTTCACTCTTCTACTGCGTGGCCTTTGTCACTGCCTTAGGTTTGAAGGATGTGCAGAAACCCTCTGTCAACGTTAGCTATTTCTCAGTTGACACTTTCTCGAAGAACAGTCCGACCTATCTCTCCGTATTTATCAGGCACACCGGTGCAGGTGCTGTCTGGACGATATTGCCTCTGTATCTTGTACACCTTGGTGCATCCACTTTCTGGATAGGCATCATCTATGCCATAAATCCCTTCATTCAGTTCCTTGTGATGCGCAGGCTGGATAATATCAGGAACGAATGGCTTGTGAAATGGGGTTTTATCATGACAGGTCTGGCCTTTATTGTCTACTTCCTGGCACCGGGCTTCATATTCCTGATTCCCGGGATGTTCTTCATAGCCTTCGGATGGTCCTTCCTCTTTGTGGGTGCGAGCCAGTTGCTGGTCGAGCGTAATGCAGAAAAGGCTACTGCTTCCGGGATACTCAACTCCGTAATAGCCGCAGCGAGCATTGTCGGCTCCGTGGCAGGCGGTCTTATCCTTGAATATTCCGGGTACAAGGAAACCATGGTTTTCGGAGTTCTCTGTGCGTTTCTGGGAATGTTCATCTTTAAGGCAAAGGACCGGTTACCCCTGGAGGTTGTCGAGAAACTGCAAGCAAGCATGCCGTTAAAGGACTGATCTATATTCAGAGGATTGCTTTTTCAGTAATCCTTTGTACTGCCTTTGTCAAAATGGTCGATTTCGGTATCCAAGTAGATTAATTCATGTATGGTCTCGCGAAAAAGTATTTAAAGAATAAACATATAGTGAATGCTCGCTTGCATAACTATTTCTTGCATGAATAATGTTAAATACAAAAAATAGTATATACAGCCGAGTCATGTTCTATTTATAGAATACATTACCCCTAATTCGGGGTGTGCCGGGCTTTTCTGTCCCGGGGCTACGGGATGCACTGCATCCTTAAGGAGGAAATTTAATGGCAGACGAAGAAATAAGACATCTTGTCCGTATCATGAATACTGACCTTCAGGGTGATCAGCCAGTAATATATGCGCTGACAGGTATTCGTGGTATAGGATTAAGGACATCTAAGGTTATTGTAGACAGCACCGGCATTGACCCAAAAGGGGTCATAGGATATCTCTCAGATGAGGACGTTTCAAAGCTTGATGCAGCTATCGGCGACTTCGAGAAGAACCTGCCTAAATGGATGCTTAACAGGCAGATGGACCCCATGACAGGAGAAGATAAGCACTTGCTCGGGCAGGACATTCTCCTCACATTCAGGGAAGACATCAATACTCTCAAGAAGATCAGGGCATACCGTGGTCTGAGGCACGAGAGAGGCCTTAAATGCAGAGGTCAGAGGACAAAATCCACCGGCAGGCGTGGTTCAACCATCGGCGTAAGCAAGAAAAAGTAATTAAGGTGATTTTATGGGATATCCAGGCAAAAAGAGAAAGAGTTATGATACTCCAAAGCACCCCTGGCAGGCAGCCAGGATGGCCGGTGAACTCGAGCTCGTCAAAAAATATGGTCTCCGTAACAAGAAGGAACTCTGGAAGGCGCACAGTGTCCTGAGAAGATACAGGGCTGACGCCCGCAGGCTTCTTGCAGAATCTGCAGAAGGAGAACTTACAGGTCACCTGAAGACCGAAGCTGACCAGATCCTTGCAAGGCTCATTCGCTTCTCAATTCTTCACGGCGATTCCAATATCGATGATATTCTTGGTCTGCAGACCAATTCCATCCTGGAGCGCAGGTTACAGACACAGGTCCACAGGCTCGGACTTGCACGCACTCCTAAACAGGCAAGGCAGTTCATTACCCACGGTCACATCTCTATCGATGGTAAGAGGGTAACAATTCCTAGCATGCTTATATCCAAGGACGCAGAGATGCTCATTGACTACTATGGTAAGTCACCACTTACCAACGAGAGCCATGCTGAAAGGCCGGCACAGGTCGCATCATCCGTAGCCGGAATTGCAAAGGAGGAATAAGGACATGGCCACAAATGGAATCTGGGGAATTGCCCACATCAAATGCTCATTCAATAACACCATTATCACTGTGACAGACATCACCGGTGCGGAAACATTAGCAAAATCATCCGGTGGAATGGTCGTAAAAGCTGCACGTGATGAAAGTTCACCATATACTGCCATGCAGATGGCAAGCCAGCTTGCAGACATACTCAAGGACAAGGGAATCGAAGGAGTTCATATCAAGGTGCGTGCACCTGGTGGGAACAAGCAGAGAAGTCCGGGTCCTGGAGCGCAGGCTGCGATCAGGTCCTTTGCCAGGGCAGGTATCAAGATTGGAAGGATACAGGATGTAACTCCTGTGCCACATGACGGAACACGTCCAAAAGGCGGAAGAAGGGTATAATCTAAAGTGGATAATAAACTCATGACAATGGAAATAGACGTACTGGAGATATCAGAGAGGTCTGCAAAATTCGTATTGTCCAATGTAAGTGCGGCCTTTGCGAACGGTATAAGGAGAGCGGCCCTCTCCGATGTACCCACACTTGCAATTGACGATGTCAACATATACAACAATACGTCTGTCCTCTTCGATGAACAGCTTGCATTAAGGCTTGCCCTTATCCCTTTGACTGCGAACATAGATGACTTCGTGCCTATGCAGGAATGCAGCTGTGATGGCGCAGAGTGTCCTGCATGCAAAGTCTCCCTGACGCTTAGTGCCGAAGGGCCAAAAATGGTATACTCGGGTGACCTTATCTCCTCTGATGAAACAGTACACCCTGCTGATCTCAATGTTCCTATAATCGACCTGAAGGAAGGCCAGAAGGTCGTTCTTGAAGCAATCGCCCACATGGGTTATGGTTACCAGCATGCCAAATGGCAGGCAGGTGTGGCATGTGGATATAAGAACATGCCTCTTGTCACGTTCAGTAACTGTGACAAATGTGGCGCATGCATAGAGGAATGTCCGCAGAGTATCATTAAAATGGGACCCGAGGGGGCTGAGATATCAGGCGAAGACATTCTGAAGTGCATACTCTGCAGACTCTGTCAGGAGAAATGTGAGATAAATGCGATCAAAGTTTCCCATGATGAGAATTCTTTCATTCTGACCATGGAATCCGATGGTTCCTACACTATCCAAGAGTTAATTATAAATGCAGGGAAGAACATTAAGGACAAAGCCGCCCGGATGGGGGAAATCCTAGATTCCCTGTGATCCGGTCAGGAGATAATTCTCCTGAATATTTATTTAACTGCACTCGTGCGGGGGTTGCCCAGCCAGGCCAAAGGCGCTAGGTTGAGGGCCTAGTCTCGTAGGAGTTCGTGTGTTCGAATCACACCTCCCGCACCATATATTTTACAAAAACATATCTGTTTGACCAATATATTGTTCCACTTTATGGCTTCCACTTACATATCTTGTGCGGGGGTTGCCCAGCCAGGCCAAAGGCGCTAGGTTGAGGGCCTAGTCTCGTAGGAGTTCGTGTGTTCGAATCACACCTCCCGCACCATATATTTTAAAAATACCAGTACTTGCTGTTTTTCCGATCCCAATCTCTTTTTATGTGCAATATGTCTTATTCCTTATTATGTTTGGAAAAGATTATATTTTTATCAACAGACCTTTCATGAGACTGTTTTTTCTTATCGGGTGGCTTGTTACTGAGCTTATGTACCGAATGCATATATAATGATGAATCCCCATTTTGCATGGGGTTATATACTCTATATGGATCAAGCAGAACAAAAGGATGCAGTGATCTGGTATTCTGTTTGAACAGTATTAAAACCAGGAATCAAGCCTGCATCTAAAATAGGGGAGTTTATATGGACAAGAGATTCAAAGGAGATGAAGAAAAGATCGAGAACATCCGCGCTGAAGATACAACGGCGAGAGCTAGAAGGGAAGCAATCGAGAACATAGAAGAGAAAGAAAGAGAAGAAATAATCAGACAGGACAAAAGGTCAAAGTAGATGGAATAAAATGTCCTGTGTAAGACTCAAAATAATGTTTCGTAAAAATTAAGTGAATCAGGGAGTGGTAATAGATGGCAATACCGAAAGTAATATCAGCAAGTACAGTTGAAGGAGATCACGTTGAGAATGTAGAAGGGGAAGACCTAGGGAAGATAGAGGAGATAATGATTGACCTCGATGAAGGTGCAGTTGCATATGCTGTACTTTCCTTCGGGGGATTCCTGGGGATCAAGGATAAATTGTTTGCAATTCCATGGAAAGCGTTGAGTAAAAATCCCGACTCACATAATTTTGTTCTGAATGTAGACAAAGAGACCCTGGAGAAGGCTCCCGGGTTTAACAAAGATGCGTGGCCTGGGACTTACGAGAAGGATGTCAAGAAATTTGTGAGTGAGATATCGGACTACTATGGTTATGAGCCATACTGGATGCACAATCCCGGAAAGTTCAATAAATGATTATTAAGTATGTCTCTTCTTGGGATGATGTATCGGGGTATCAGGTACTTCCCTGTCTATCATCCTATTTTTATCTAAGTGGTTGTTTTCATTGTCCATTCGTAACTGTCTTCTGTACGAGGATGGTGAAAGTCCAGGTGAAGCTCCTGTGAGTAGTGTTGAGCTCACTGGCAGCCATAGGTTCGTAGCATAATACGTTTACCTTCTGCCAGAAATATCAATGGCTGGACGTCCATTCCGTTAAACAAAGGTCTGCATCAAAATATATATTTCGTATGTAACACTATTTCGGAAATCCATGCCGTACTTTCTCTTTCTTTGAGACATTTCTCATATCATTGACCTCTGCCTTTCCAAGCACTTTCAGGAAATGAGCAGCACGAACTGCAATCTGTTGTTTTCTCTCTTCTGCACGGGTCTGGTACACCCTTATGGAGCGAAGGAAGTCTATCTTACGGAACTCGGGCCAGAACGGCGCGCAGAAATAGGATGCACATTCGTTGCCATTCGCCTGCCATGGAAGGAAATTCGAAACACGTTCATCCCCGCCGGTTCTAATTATGAGGTCTACGTTGGGAAGCGCTGTCCCTCCTGCGGGGTAAAGGTGGTTTGAGATCGTATCCTCATTGATATCCTCTAGAGATATCTCTCCTCTTTCGACCTTTGCCGCTATCTCCCGGACAGCCTGAACGATCTCCTGTCTACCTCCGTAGGCTATCGCTACGTTGAGATTGAATTTGTCGTATGCCGATGTCACAAGTTCAACGTTCTTAATGGATTCCTGCAATTGTTCGGGTAATTTTTCAATATCTCCGATGGCATGTACACGCATCTTCCTCTCGTGGGTCCTTTCATCTTCCCCGATCTCGTCGAACTTGACCCGGATCAGGTCGAAAAGGTTTTCCTTTTCATCATTAGGCCTATTGAAGTTCTCGCTGGAAAAAGCGTAGATGGTCAGGTGCTCAATACCCAGTTCACAGGACCACTCTATGACCTTTTCCGTCATATTGGCTCCTCTCATATGTCCAAATGCATTGATCTGCCCAAATTTTCGCGCATACCTGCGGTTACCATCCATGATGATTGCGACATGCCTTGGGATCGGGGCATTTTTTACTTCTTGTGTAAGAAGATATTCATATCCTCGATATATTAACTGAGGTATGCGCTTCAATGTAAAGAACACCACTTCTTTTCGATTGGCTGTTAATCAGGGAATATCTGCGTTTTTCGATAATTATTATAATAAGGATGACAATTGCGAATGATCAATAATTCTCTAGAACAGATTTGACAATATTTCTGTAATCTTCTTTTAACAAGTAAATGTTATGGTCACCGGTAACGTCAATGCTGAGTATTCCCAATCTCGTGTTCATCAGGCCCACCATTGCTGAAACTCCTCTGTAGCTTACATCAAAATCTGCGTTATGGAGATGTTCGTAAACGTCACCTGTAGTGAATTTACCGCCTTTAAGGAATAATTTCAATACTACTTTACGTATACCTGTGTCATCGCGACTAAGATATTTTATGAGTCTCTCCCTTACTCGCTCTTCTATTGTTTCCAGTACAAACACCTCTTTTTTTTATATGTTATTTTATCTTATAAAACTATTGTACTTGTGATCGTAAACCTGTGAGGTAATGAAAATCGTACTACTTATATCATTCTAACATATATAATTTGGCTTTCAGACAGGCATCTTTTCAACGATTAGCCCCTTTTCAAAGGGATATCTTTCCATAATGAACATTTCATCCGTGTTTTGCCGTATCAATTCTGCAAGATCTTCCAGTATCCACCATGCAGTCTCAATTCCGGATACCATGGTCTCCATCATCTCATCAGGGACTCCCTGTTCCAAAAAGCATTCAATTATGCTTTGCATGGAGCTTTTATCCTCACAGATGATCTTTCCGTAGATTATAGTGCCATCCTCTGTGATATCATCAAAATCCCTTGCAGTGTTCTGAGCAATACGTATCAGACGTTCCCTGAGCTGTACCGCATCCTTGTAAGTAGATGAGCAGAAATGCATTTTACCCGCGAGAGGGATTATTTTTCGTGCAAGTTCCTGCGAGCCTTCCACTGCATTGGAGATATCGCTCTCCAGCACAAAACCCCGAAGCTTCATACCTTCAACATTCGAATCGGAGAACTCCAACTCGTTCAGGTTCAAGAAACAGTCTATGTTCCGGCTGAGATGTGCTATATTCTCAATGCCCTCAATTGCAGGAACCTCTATCCCTACCTTTATTCCATGGTCCTTTGCATATTCGATCGACCTGGGATAATTACTCTCTTCGATATTACTCCAAAGGTCCACTGGAGGGTGAAACCTTATCTCATCCAGTCCGGCCTCGGCAAGCATAGCAATGGTCTCTCTGTCTGGGGCCAGTGAAGTATAAAGATGGATATGGTGCTCTTTTCCGAATTCGGATTTCAGCAGTCTTATGTAGTGAAGTACATCCCCGAGCCTGAGAAGTGGTTCCCCGCCGGTGATGCCTGTACCAAGCGCATCCATCTGCCTTGCTTCTTCAAGTATGTCTTGGTCGGAGTTCACAAGTCTCTCATTGGCATAGGCCACTTCGATCCGTCTTTCCATGGAAACCGGGCAATAGAAACAATCCCTTGGGCATATCCCAGTAACGAAAAGTACCATCTTGGCTCCGATCTGGCACAGTTTACAACCTTCGGGTAAAAATGTATTAAAAGACCCTGTCTCACTCTGGTTCACTTTACTCATTGCGCAATCTATCTTCTAAATGTATATAAGGATTGGTAAAACGTCCTTGCTTCAATAGTTTAATGTAAAATAGCTACTTGATACAAGTCAATGGAAGAGAAGGACGGTCATATTGCAGTAATCGGCTGCAGGAAATGCGGGAGATGCAACAATGTCTGCCCCCTGGGAGCACTATACAGGGTCGATGGATCTGTGAGGGTGGACTACGGCAAGTGCACCCGTTGCATGGAATGCGTGAAGGTCTGCCCCAACAAGGCCCTTGTTTATATGGAGTGAGATCTCACTATTTATTGAGCTCCCTGCCAATGGAAAAAGCCTTTCCGAGCATTTTCCCTACTCCGTGATAATTCCTGGTCTCCGGTGCGAACACGACCGGCCTCACCTTTTCAATATCAGGTACTCCATTTTCATTGAGCATCGACTCGTCTGCCTTGATGTCGATGATCTCCCCTATGAACTGAGTATGCAGTCCAATCTCGAAACTGTGTATGAGTTTACATTCCAGGACCAGCGGGAACTCTTCGATATAAGGGGCGTATACCAGCTCGCTCTTTACAGGTGTGAGTCCGGTCACTTCGAACTTGTCCTCGTCCTTGCCGCTTGCCATGCCGAAATAGTCTGTCTGCTTAACGTATTCTTCAGAAGGTATATTCACGGTAAAGGCTTCCTTTTCCATTATGTTCTTGTAACTCTGGGTAGCCTCTCTTAAAGATATGCTG
Organism: Methanolobus sp.; assembly: GCA_033549165.1. GTDB lineage: Archaea > Halobacteriota > Methanosarcinia > Methanosarcinales > Methanosarcinaceae > Methanolobus. Next base: position 11,644 of record JAWSUM010000050.1, on the reverse strand, counting down.
ATACACGGCGGGTTCGAACAGGATATCCCTCCCCATGCAACGGTTGCTGCGTTGGGTTTGCCGAACATGTCATACGTACCGATCACCCATGCAGGTGCCGGGAATGCAAGTGGTTTAGCTCCTATGGATCTTTTCATGAATCTGACTCCCTATCAAAATAGAGGCTATTGGATATTGAACTTTACGGGATGCAGATGCCGATGTTCAGACAAGTCCTCTGAATATTATCCTGGAAACCACAGTGGAGACCGTGAAAACAATTGCAGAGAGGGGGAGGACCTGTCCCAGGTCGTACATGAGCTGGGCCCTGTCACCTCCGTATTCGATGGTGCCTGCAAAACGGGTGAGTATAACGGTGACGAGTATGAGATATATGCCTATGGATAGCATGAAAAGATCAGAGGGAATGGATTGTTCAAGATTCGCGGGTGAGATCTGGGCGGATCCGGGTATGAGGTCTGCAGGAAGGCGCGAGATGCTGTTCGAGATATTCTGGAGTATCTTTGCGATCACCTCCGAAAGTGCCATGGTCACCCCTGCGATAAGCGGTGCGAATATGGCTGCTGTGGACCGCATTGTTGATGTCATGTCATAGAGGGATTGCTTGATGTTCAGTTCCACATCCTGGAGTTCCTTCAAGTGATCCGCAAGCTTGACAATAGCAACACCCGCAGCTTCATGGCTCTTGTATGCGCTCTCCACAAAGAGCATCATGGTGGTCCTTATCCGGTCGGAGTAGATATCCTTGAAGGCTCCTATTTCCTCGTCAAAGATGGCAGTCAGTATATCGGCTCTGACGCTGATAAGGTTCAGGGATATCCTTTCAAATGCCGTTGCGATCTCAGAGCCCTGCATTGTGCTCGCGGCATGCATGAATGCCTCCTCTGTTGCCCTCCCTTCGGATATTCTCCTCCCCAAGACAAAAAGCGCATCTGAGAATTCAGTTTCCATCTTCTTTATCTCGTCTCTTATTTTCTTGTAAGGCATGTAGCTTGTGTTCAGGTAGAACGAGACCGCAAATACAAATCCCAGGATTACAAGCAAGCCCGGTGGCATGATCCCTTCAAGGGTTGCCGTGCTTACGATATTTCCCGGATTGCCAAGAAGCATCCAGAAGTATCCCGAAGAGGCTATGAATATACCGATGCATATTGAGATGATAACTGCAAGAGTCTTTTTCTGCCTAATATTCTTAAGTTCAGGATGGATGTCAGGTATGCTCTGAGGAACAAAAGTGGCTGGCCTTTGCATAAGGATGTATTCTGCATATCCGAAGGTCAGCAATGGAAGGATTATGTTGTAGAGTGCGACCAGTGTCCCGATTCCAAATCGAATTCCAACAACGGTTATTGCGGGCATGAGGGCGACAAGTGCAAGCGGGATGAGTATGAAGATCGAATAGAGGACGTATGTGGGGTTCTTCAATTTCGATGCAAAGGTCTCCATTATCCTTTTCGTGCTCTCCAGGACTATATCGAGTGCCCGGTTCAGGGTGATGATCCTCTGGGCCTCATCCGGCTCGCTGGTCGAACTCTTTACCAGGTGCAGTGACCTTTTGAAGTACTCGCTGTTCTTGCCCCAGATATCCGCAAATTCGATCATTGCATCGTCCATACCCTTGTATTCCCTTACATGCAGGTTCCATAGCATCTTCTTCAGGTCCTTTGCAAGGGGCCTGCCTGAATGCTCGGCAGCAAAGTGGATGGCGACCTCCATGTTGGGGACGATTTTCATCGACATGACCATATAGCTGAGTATCTCAGGCATGTCCCCAAGCGAGCCGACTTTCATCCACCTGGCATATATCTTTATATATTCACTCAGGTAAACCAGTGCAATTACCGGGATCAATAGGCTCAGTAGAATTGTTATTTTGATCGTGGTTGATTCAAAACTGATGAGTCTGAAAATAACAAAATCGACTGAAAGGATCAAGATCAGCATGGCACTGGTCACGAAGTATGAAAAGAAGGCCGTTTCATATGGCTCAAGATCGAATCCAGTGTACACAATTGAGTTACGGTATTCTTCGCTTACGGATTTCTCTGACTTTCTCCTGAATTGGACTATATCCCGTATGAGCCAGCTGAAATGGCTGAAGGTGAACTTACATCCATGGTAATACCAGTTCCCGTCACTGCTCAAAAAGACCACCTGCAGCTATTTCTTCCGGCCTGGGGGCCACGATGTCCTGTTCAGGGGTGGTGCTGAAAAAGGAAGAGTTCCTGGAAGCAAAGTCCCTGAACCAGTCCATCCATTTCCGGCAGACCCTTTGCAGGTCTGGCCCGTCATCGTAATGCTTTTCCTCATCCATCAATAGCCAGAACATATTGTTGGCTGTGCTTACAGTGGAAGCCTTGACAAAGAACGGGTCGATCTCCCCGTACTCTGCCATCAGTCTTTTTATCTTCGCCCGAAGGCGTATGTGGGTCAATGCCTGGTCAATGGAAATACCCCATTTGTCTGCGATCTTTGCTATCAGGATGGATTGTCCTCTGTCCAGTATGTCCTCCGGCAGTAGTGAATCCACAGAAGCATCGTATCCGAATACGTCGGAAAATACTGTAGCTGTGTCCTCTTCGTCCCAATGCCTGTTCACTTCGGATATCTGGACAACCCTGCGTTTTGTGCTCATGCTACCTGAGATCCGGGTATTGCTGCAAACGATGATCGCATCCGTTGCCTTGAAAGAGGCCGGCGGGACTCCCAGGGTATGCACTATCCTCTCGTATACTGACTGGGTGGATGAACCATGTATTGTTCCGATGACCGAATTGCCGGCAGCTCCTACCTGCATGGCCTCATAAAGGACAGCAACTTCCGGACCTCTGACCTCTCCCATCACAAGAGAAGAGCTGCCAAGTCTCAGGGATGCACGCAGTGCCGTGGAAGGCTCTATCTCTATTCCGTATTTGACTATAGCCGACTGCGAGTTTAGTCCCTGCACCTTCCAACCCAGGTCCTGCAGGTCCTCGATGGGTATCTCGGGCGTATCCTCAATGGTGAGTATTCTGTACTTCTGGGGAATCTCAAGGAGCATGGCACTTAAAAGTGATGTCTTGCCGGCTCCCACGCCCCCGGCAACGAGAACGGATGCCTGTCCGTCCATCAGAAAACTCAGGAATCCCGCAGCCAGTGGAGATATGGAGCCAGTATTGATGAGCCGGGGCAGGGTCCAGGGGTCCTTTGCATGTTTCCTGAAAGCATAGGCAATTCCCTTTGCACTCAACGGGTCCCCTATTACTGACACACGTACATCGTATTCTTTAAGGAACATCTCAAGGACAGGTGTGGCTTCTCCAAACGGACGCCCGCTTATGGATCTCAGCCTTGAGACCATTGAGTCCATATCCTCCTGGGACAGGAATATGTTGCTTATGCATTCCTCCCCATCGATAACCACATGGACGGGATTGCGGTCTGCAGGTGCATTGACATAGACATCCGTTACTCTCTCATCAGAAAGCAGATCATCGAGTATCCCCAGCCCGGTTGTGTATTTGACAAGGATATCCGAATAGAGTTTTGCCTTTGAAGGCTCAAGTTTCATCCTGCTGATTTCGGCTTCCTCTGCAAGCAAACGCTTCCCAAGTAACCTGAAATAGTTCCTTGAATTGGAAGGGTTTGCAAAGTGCAGGTCCTTTGGGCGATGGCGGATCATCTTCTTTCTGACCAGCTCCAGGAGTTCAAGTTCTCCGGCTTCAAGGAAGTATTCCACAGGGTTGATGATATACATCTTCTCAGGCCGGTCTGTCAGCTGGTAAATGGAAACCGGAAGTGGTCTTTCATCCTTATGGCTGATGTCATAGCATTCAAGAAAAAGTGTATTCTCAGGAGGTTCGGCATATATTCTCGAAGTCGAGAAAGGCGGTCTCACATAGGATCGCAGGTATCTCTCATATTCAAGTTCCTCCGGGGATGTAACATCCAGGTCCAATGCTCTCCGGGTCTCGACCGTATGACTGTTCATCTCCTCCAGGACGTCTATAAATCCCAGGAGGCAGGAATCACATTCTCTGAAATCGCCATAGAGCTTATTGTTCAGTCCGAATTGCTCTGCACATCGATCCGTGATCACGCAGGCTTTCAGGGGGTCATGTTCCGCTGTTTCAATGATGGTGCTCAGTAATTCCCTGCGGTAGGATTCACATCTCTTACTGCTTGCACTGGCCGGGCATTCCTTATCAACGAGTTCCGATGTGGAGTATGCGGCTAATCTCTCCTGCAACTGTGCAAGGGTGTAAATGACATCCAGGTCCCTGCCTTCATAATCCCTTTCATATAGTCTTGAAAACACAAGCCTGTCTACGGCCGGTTCTTTCCTGAGCAGACGAAAGATGCTTCTCCTGCAACGTTCGCTCTCAAAACTGGACTCAAAGGCACAATCGCTGCAATTCAGTATTATTGTCCTGTACTTTTTTGATGACCTCAGTCTGTAAGGACAATCAATGTCATCTTCTTCTCTCCTGCCGTTTGACAGGGATATCCGGGAGCTGATATTTTCGATGATCTTCCCGAATTCTATAGTTCTGATCCTGTGGAACACTGAAGGGGCATTTGATGATGGTGACAATATTTTGCCATCATAAGATACCAGGTTTGTATCTTCTTCTTTTAGCAAGGTTTCAGGTCCGGATCCTTCGGGTATCACATTTTTCACTCCTGATTAAAGTTTTGAAAAGAAAATTAATAAACTATTAAAACTTTGCGAAATTTGTTTGGGCATTATTTTATTCTATAAGTTATTTTTGAGAGAGTTATCTATCGTATCAGGAACGCTTAATATAACCGATGATACAATACTTTCACATAGCTTCCTTCAGAATATAATAGCAGTAAGACATTCTCAAAATAGCGGAGTATAAGGTATGGGAATCTACACGGTCTCACAATTGAACGATTACATCAAGTATTTGCTGATAAGTGACCCGCAACTTGACCAGGTCTGGGTCCGGGGTGAGATCTCCAACCTCACAAAACATAGCTCAGGACACTATTATTTCACTTTGAAGGATAAAGGCAGTCAGATTAGCTGTGTAAGTTTCAAGTCAACTAACAGGTCACTTAAGTTTGCCCCGGAATCATCCATGAAGGTATTGATATTCGGCTCTCTTGACGTGTATACAGTACGCGGGCAATATCAGCTCCGGGTCCTGGATATGCGTCCCGATGGTATAGGTGAACTGTACAAGGCATATGAGCAACTCAGAACGAGGTTGCAGGAAGAAGGGCTGTTCGAGGTCTCCCGTAAAAGGCCGATTCCACGCTATCCGCTCAGGATAGGGGTTGCCACCTCTCCTACTGGTGCTGCGGTCCATGATATACTGAATGTGCTCAAGCGCAGGTATCCGGTGGATGTATTGCTGGCTCCGACGATCGTGCAGGGTGAGATGTCTGCGGCAAGCATCGTAAGTTCCATCGAGAAACTCAATCGTACGGATGTGGATGTCATTATCCTTGGAAGAGGCGGTGGTTCACTGGAGGATCTCTGGTCATTCAACGAAGAAGTGGTTGCAAGGGCGATATATGGATCATCTGTTCCCATAATCTCTGCGGTGGGGCATGAGACCGATTATACCATTGCAGATTTCACTGCCGATCTCAGGGCACCCACTCCCTCGGCTGCAGCAGAACTGGCAGTACCTGACAGTGCCGACCTTAAGAGGTATATCCTGTCACTGTCAAAACGTATTGAAAAGGCTGCAATACGGAATGTCTCAGACTATTCTGAAAGGCTCGATTATCTGTGCAGCAGGATAGGACCGGAAAAACTCAATGATCTCCTGCGCCAGAATTTCCAGAGAGTTGATGAGTTGACCCTCAGGATGGAACGCCTTTCCGGGAGGATCATGGAATCAAAACAATCCTTACTTTCTAATCTTGCGGGCAGGCTGAATGCCGTAAGCCCTCTTAAGACCCTGGAGAGGGGATATAGCATCGCTGTCAGGGCAGATGACAGAAAGGTCATTCACAGTACCGGAGATGTGTCTGAAGGTGATGATGTAGGTGTTATAGTTAGCGATGGCACGATCGTGTGTAGTGTTAAAGAAATATCCGGTGATCATGTTTAAGATATGGGACGTAAACGGAGGAAAGGATGAAAAAGCTGGAATATGAAAATGCCGGAGAAGAGTCGGAAAGCAAAGGCGAGCATGAAGAAATAAGCGAGGATATGAGTTTTGAGGAATCCCTGGACCAGCTTGAATCCCTGGTTGACAGGCTGGAAAGAGGTCAGTTGCTTCTCGATGAAAGTCTTGAGCTGTTCGAAAGGGGTATGAAACTTGCACGTATCTGCAACCGGAAACTTTCAAAGGCTGAAAGGAAGATCGAAGTGCTCATTGAGAAGAACGGTAAGCTCAAGACAGATAGCTTCATTGAGGACGAATAGGCAGGTGGTCCACTTCATGGGAAACGGTTTTGACGGTAAGAAGTACGAGAAGTCTTCCTCACATCAGAAAGAATGGGGTGAGAGGCTTATAGAAGAACTTGCCCTCAAGGGCACTGAGCATATACTCGATCTTGGTTGCGGGAACGGTCTCATCACAAAGGCGCTGGCCGAGAAAGTACCTGACGGCAGGGTTGTCGGAGTTGACAGCTCCTCTTCCATGCTTGAAAGGGCATGCTCCCATCAACTTGAGAACATGGAGTTCCGGTTGCTTGATATAAATGACATTGGTTTTGACCGGGAGTTCGATATTGTATTCTCTAATGCAGCCATGCACTGGATCAAGGATCACAATAATGTGCTCCGCAAAATACATGCTTCCCTTAAAACCGGCGGGATTCTGAAGATGCAGTTCGCGGGAGATGGGAACTGTCCCACACTTTCAAAAGTGCTGGAGGAGTCAATGACTTCTGCTTTGTTCGAAGGGATCTTCCATGAGTTTGAATGGCCCTGGTATACGCCCGATGCAGGGAGCTATGAAAGTATCCTCTCCTCTGTGGGATTCAGGGAATACCGGGTGTGGATGGAGGATGCTGGCCGCTATTTCCCGGATGAGCAGTCCTTTGTAGGATGGATCGAGCAGCCGAGTCTGGTTCCCTTTATGGCTGTGCTGCCGGAAGAAAGTTCCTCTCTTTTCAGGGACATGGTTGTTGAAAAGACAAAGGAGGCAGCTTTACAAGCAGATGGTACTTATTTTGAGGCTTTCAGACGGATCAACGTGTTTGCTGTCAGAGAATAATAAAGAAGAAAATAAAAAAGAGTAGACCTTAGAGGATTATTTGTTATCCTCGAAGTATCTTCTTACAAGCAGGATTGCACTGACGCCTGCCAGGACTACAAGGAAGATTGCTATTACCATTCCTTCCAGACTGAAATCCTGCCATGAATGCACCGAGGCCCACATACCGCTTCTGGTCACGAAGGTCGCAAATATCACAAGTATGAACGAAAGTACTGCAAGCAGGGGTGCAAGGAATCCATATTCGCCGTAAGAAGCACGTGTTCTCGCATGCAGGAATGCGGTGGATGTGATCCAGGGTATGAGTGACGAGGTTTCCACGGGGTCCCAGGTCCAGTACCATGCACCCCAGCCCAGCACCTCGTATGCCCAGAATCCTCCAAGCCCGATGCCCAGTGTGAGGAAGAGCCATGCTATACGCATCCAGTCCTTTGCAATATCTGTCCACCTTTCATCCCTTGTAAGCAGGTTTGCGATAGCTGCGGCAAAGGGTATCGTGAATGCGGCATATCCAAGGAAGAGCACAGGTGGGTGTACTGCCATCCAGGGATTGCGAAGCAGGGGATTCATGCCCTGGCCGTAGGGAACATTATAGAGTGCAACAAAGGGGTTCCAGTTCGTTAACTCAACCCCCACGTCTGATACAACATGGTAGCTGGCAAAGGGGTTCTTCAGCACCAGAAGTAGTAGGAGTACCGATGTTATTGCAAGTGATGTCATTCGGGTAAAGTCCATGAGTCTGGTACCTGCAAGCTGCTTTGTTGAGCCGGTGTATTGCACCAGAAGCATCATCATCAGTATTGCCCATGCCCAGAGTAACAACGAGCCTTCCTGACCGGCCCAGAGTGCTGATATTCTGTAATACCATGCGAGGTCAGTACTGGAGTGGCTGAACACATAGTCGTAGGATGCATTCACGGAGAGTAGCTGGAAGATCAATACCAGCATGGAGATCGAGACTGTTGCAGCACATGCAATTTCCATCTTTTTTGAAAGCATGCCGTATTTGTGCTTATCGGTCAGGATCTTTCCCAGAGCGTAAGCTGTGGATCCAATGGCCGTAATGAACGCAAGCCAGATAAGTATCATGCCGATATTCATTTTCTGGCCCCCTTAGATTTTCTCTTTTCGGTAACTGGAGAATCCTTACTGTCTTTACGGCGGTCGGTTATCAAAATGACGATGATACCAATGACCATGAGGTACAGGCCGCCCCACAGGAAATTTATGAACGGTACGGTTCTCATGTAAATATCTATTTTACCTTCCCGGAGGTCGACAACTCTCGGGGCGATGAACAGCTCTTCGGTAAGTCCCCTGTAGATATACGTCGTGGTGTAGCTCTGGCCCCACTTGAAGTCAGTGATATATTCCATCTGGCCTTGCCGGAAATATTCTCCTCCTTTGTAAATATCAAAATCTATTTGGGTAACATATGATGAGCCGGGGTATTGCTGGTACGCCTCTCCCCTGTAGTAGGAATCCATCCCTGTGATCTTCATGACGTAATTCTGATCCGGGAAGTGGGCGACCTCGTCTGAAGAGACCACGCTTGTGCCTTCAACCTTCATGTTTGCGCTTAGCACGATCCCCAACAGGACAAAAAGTATTCCCAGGTGTATCAGATGTGCGCTGATGCCTCGCATCTTTCCACTCAAGGAATCCCTGCTGAGGGCTTTTAGTATCTTATAGATGGTTGCCATAAGGGCAACTGCAATGATAGGTACCGAAACATCGATCGGCAGGTTCCCGAAAGGGGAAATGATGGCAAAGAAAACAGATAGCAAAGTATAACCGCCTACAACCATCAATGTGTTCTTCTGGCCCATATAGCCTACAAGAAGGCAGGTACTCAGGATAAGGACCAGTGCGATAGTCGGTAAAGCTGCCCTGTTGTTGAAGTAACCAGGTTCAAGGCTGATCTCTACTCCCGTTGTGAGCTTTGCAATAAGGGGTGTGATCATACCCATCATGATTATCGTTGCCAGCAGCAGGAGAACAACTACTGTGGCAAGCATTGTGTTCTTTGGTGTCAGAACAGGTTTTTTGCCTTTCATCTTTTTCCAGCCAATGTCTGCAACATATATATAGTATAGAGTTTGCAGGCAGGATTTTGCGACAATTTATATAGTTGTTACGCTCTCATGCAGAGCATTGGACTATTATTTAAAACGAGTTTTGATAACATGATCGAGATACTGCTTATTGCTGTGTGGCTGATGCTTCCTGCCTATATCCCAAACTCGATGGCTGCTGTTTTTGGTGGAGGGAAACCCATCGATGGCGGTCGAACACTTGGTGACGGGAGGCGCATTCTCGGTGACGGGAAGACTTACAGGGGACTTCTGGCCGGTACTATTTGTGGAATGTTGCTGGGTTTACTTCAGACCTATTACCTCACAATCAACAACAGCATATTCGGGATCGAGCTGCCCTCCTTCGGCGAACTCCCCGGTGCTCTTGTGGTTATTTTCACACTTGCCTTTGGTTCTCTTTTCGGTGACATGTTCATGAGCTTCTTCAAACGCAGACTGGGACTCAAAAGAGGCGCTCCTTTGCCTGTTGTCGACCAGCTTGATTTTGTTTTCGGGGCATGGTTGTTGACATACATAGCATCTCCTGTATGGTTCACCGAGAATTTCACTTATGGAGTCATTATTACAGTGCTTATCGTTACACCCCTGCTGCATTTTGTGACAAATATCATCGGTTACTTCATAGGGGTCAAGAATGAGCCATGGTGACCGCGAAGCGTTAATATAGGCAAGGTTTTAGGACTTAATGGTGAGACTTATATTGATGTCTATACTTAGTTGTTGGAACTTAGAGTCACATTAATTATATATAGAATTTATTCAGAGTTTTCAGAAATTCCAGAGTTGTGGTCATTATGCAGAAATCCTCTAATGCTAAACAGTCGCTGATAGATGCCCTGAAGGAATGTGGGGCTGTCAGGTTCGGAGATTTCACTCTTGCTTCCGGAAAGAAGAGCAGTTATTACGTAGATATCAAAAAAGCAAGCACTGATCCGATAACCCTTAAAAAGATTGCAAGGGAAGCTACTACTGTGATCCGTGGGATGCACGCAGATTCCGTGGGAGGAGTTGTGCTTGGAAGCGTTCCGCTGGCAACCGCAGTATCCCTTGAGTCGGGTTTGCCTCTTGTACTGATCCGTAAATCCGATAAGAGCTACGGCACAGGCGGACGTTTTGTCGGGGATGTCCAGAAAGGTTCTAAAATAGTGCTGCTTGAGGATGTGACCACAAGCGGAGGTTCTGTCAAGGATGCCATTGAAGCTATTCGTGCCGAAGGTGCCATAGTTGAAGCTGTAGTGACAGTGGTGGACCGCGAATCAGGTGCATCGGAAAATCTGGCCTTAATGGATGTAAAGCTTGTACCGCTTGTAAGGGCAAGTGAACTTGTACCTCCCTCTCAATAATTTTCAGAAAGAGAAAATGGTAAATTATTTATTTAAGGAAATTGAACTTTGTGCTATTCTAATTATTAACCAGTAAGGTCAAGAAATCGCATTTTATCATCTATCGAATTATTATAACACGTTGCTATCAACATTTTTAAAACGAGGTCTGAAGGCATGAACATTTTAGTAGTCGGCGGCGGCGGAAGGGAACACGCCATAACAGCAGCACTGGCACGGAGCAGGAAAGACCCTTCTCTCTATGCAGTGATGTCAAAAAAGAATCCGGGAATTGCACATCTATGTGAGGATTTCCTGCTGGAGAAGGAAACCAATGTCGATAAGGTAGTTGAATTTGCAGTCCGGAACAATATCCAGATCGCAGTCATAGGGCCTGAGGCCCCCCTCGCAGCAGGGCTTGCTGATGCACTTGAAGATGCAGGCATCAGTGCTGCAGGTCCCAGGAAAGCAGTGGCAGAGATAGAGTTCAATAAGGCATGGGCACGCAATTTCATGAAAGAGAACAATATTGCAGGTTGCCCCGAGTTCGAGGTATTCGATGAAAGGGAGCCAATGGATGCTTTCATTGAAAAGCTCGGTGACGTTGCCATCAAACCGGCAGGTCTGACCGGTGGAAAAGGTGTCAAGGTAATGGGTGACCAGTTGCCTGACATCGATGCAGCCAGGGAGTACGCTGCAAGCCTTCTTGCCGGGGATAGTGTCGTGGTCGAGGAGAACCTCAAGGGTGAGGAATTCACCCTCCAGGCATTCGTTGACGGCGAACATCTTGCCTTCATGCCCACCGTACAGGATCATAAGCGTGCCTTTGAGAGTGACCTGGGCCCGAACACAGGTGGAATGGGCTCATACAATGCACCGGGCGAGATACTACCCTTCCTGGTAGAAGATGATGTCGCCCAGGCAAAACAGATCATGAAGGACACAGTGGCCGCATTGAAGAAAGTGACCGGCATAGGCTACAAAGGTACCCTGTACGGACAGTTCATGATAACTGCTAAAGGTCCCAGGGTGATCGAGTTCA
>JAWSUM010000049.1:0-20499 GCA_033549165.1 Methanolobus sp. | reverse complement strand
GTCGTAAGAACTTCGGTCTGCTGTGTGAATTCCAATCTGTCGATCTCTTTGCGTATGTCCTTTATGGAAGGGCCGCCAAGATTGTTCACATTGCGGATCTGGTCTATCTGTGCAAAGATATCGTTTGCCTTTGCGTTGACCTCATCACGAAGTACCTTGTATTCTTTTACCTTCTCGTTGTTCTCATCACGGAGTTTCTTGTACTCCTGTGCTTCGTTGATAAGGTCCTTGGTCTTCTTGTTAAGTTCGTTACGCTTTGCAGCTAAAGTGCTTGCTTCCGCGTTGAGTTCGTTCCTTTTTGTCTTGTATTCTTCAGACTGTTGCTTGAGTTCAGTCTTCTTGTCGTTCAGTTCTTTCAACATATCCTATTTATCCTCCCGATCCAGCAAAAAAGCTGGCATTTCATGCATTCCTAATGCACGATTCTGGCTTTACGGATCCAGTGCCTGGATCACTGGTATTACTGCTTCAAGGTCCTTTTCTGTAATGACAACGTCGGCATGCTCATGTAATATAGGTTTTGAATTGAATGCTATGGCATATCTTGCTCTCTTGAAGATGCAGATATCATTGGCCCCATCACCTATCACGATACATTCTTCGGGTTTTATTCCGTATTCACTGGAGATCTCTTCCAGGGCGAGTTCTTTTGACCCCGCTCCTGTAAGAGGTCCTATGACCTCCCCTGTAATACGCCCGTTGTCTATCAGAAGCTTATTGGATACCACATGGTCCATACCCAGAGCTTCACCCACGCGATCTGCAGCAAGGGTGAAACCGCCGGATATCATTGCGGTTTTGTATCCCTGGGATTTTAAAAATTTGATCAGTTCCTTAGCACCTGGCATGAAAGGCATCTTATCCAGGGCTTCCTGTGCCTTTTCAAGGGTCAGGCCTTCGAGAAGGCGCACTCTTTCAGTAAGGGCTTCTGAGTAGTTGAGTTTTCCATTCATGGCCAGTTCGGTAATTGTGGCCACTTTTTCTCCTACTCCTGCCGCCTCCGCAAGTTCGTCAATGGTCTCAGCATCTATAAGGGTGCTGTCCATATCAAAAACTACTAACTTGATCCTATTTTCAGAATTGCCAGTACTACTCACTTGATCAAACCTAGATTTTAAATCCCGTCATGAAACAGTATTTAAGTGCCGAGATTGATGTGAAATAAGTCACATTGCTTTTAAGGTTTTCGGGTAGTTTGCTATGTAGTGGTGTTTTTTCATGGCTTATATTGTTCTCTGGTCTTATTCCAAAAGTAATATATGCTACACTGCACATTGCACTACTGTGATTTTACATGGCAAAGATTGGATTCATTAAGCTAGGTAACCTTGGTATGAGCCAGGTTATTGATTTGGTACAGGACGAAATCGCAGCAAGAGAAGGAATCACCATTCGTGTTTTCGGAACTGGTCCTAAGATGGGTAAAGACGAGGCAGCGGCAACTGAGGAACTTAAAAAATTCGATGCCGACTTCTACGTTATGATCAGTCCAAACTCAAGTGCACCAGGTCCAACCGCAGCACGCGAGATCTACAAGGACGTACCATGCATCGTTATTTCCGACGGCCCGACCAAGAAGGACGACCGTGCAGCCCTTGAGGAGGCAGGTTTCGGTTACATCATCATGACCGTTGACCCGCTCATCGGTGCAAAGACAGAGTTCCTTGATCCTGTAGAGATGGCATCATTCAACTCCGATGCAATGAAGGTCCTTTCAACCTGTGGTGTTGTAAGGCTTATCCAGGAAGAACTCGACAAGGTCGCTGCAATGGCAGATGAAGGAAAGCCACTCGAGCTCCCACACATCCTCGCAAAGCCAGAGAAATGCATTGAGAGAGCAGGATTCAACAACCCATACGCAAAGGCAAAGGGTCTTGCAGCACTCCACATGGCTGACATGGTTGCAAAGATCAACTTCCCTGCATGCTTCATGATGAAAGAACTCGAACAGGTCGCACTCACAACAGCAGCAGGCCACGAGATGATGCGCGCAGCAGCACAGCTTGCGATCGACGCAAGAGAGATTGAGAAGGCAAACGACAGTGTATTCAGGCAGCCACACTCCAAGAAAGGCCACCTGATGACCAAGACCGCTCTCTACGAGAAGCCACAGTAAAGTACCTTTCAGGTACTTTTCCTTACTTTTTTATGGATGCACTAACCGTTTTTATCATTGCTGTCGTCACTTTTATCGTATTCGTACTATTGACTGCGTATTTTCTCAAAATGGCGATGCTCGTGGAATCACATTCCAGGAAAGCCAGGGCTGGAGCGAGAAATGAAAGTTCTGATGATCTGCATCAGGTCAAAGACGAAATAAATAATAAAGAATAATGATGTTTCTTCAGAAAGTTCCTGTGCGTTCTGCATGATAGTCTGTCCGAGGGCCCGGACCATTTTGACCCCCGGATGCGCTTGATAATTACTTTTTCTTAATCCTCTTTAGCTCTTGGCATGGCTATGATCTCTCTCACCTGCATGCTGAAGAAATCAAAGGAATGTGCCGGCCTCAATACAACTGACACGTCGGCTCCCTGGCGTGTGCCTCCTATGGCAATGATCTCCGTGTCCTTTGAGACCGGTATGTGTCCTGAATCTGCTGCCATCATGGCGCATTCAATGGCTACCTTGAAACCTTTTCCGAAAACAGCACGAAGAGTGTCAGATATCACATCTGCCCTGCTGGCGCCTCCTATACGTTTCTGGATGGCCCGCTCCACACCTGAGAACATGTGTGACTGGGTTGTCATAACAACTCCCAGCTCGTTCAATTTGGCAAGTTTGTCCTCGTCAACTTCCCATTTGCCGCTCTCTTTAAGGCCATACTGGTGTGTGATTGCGATTATCTTTACATTCTGGCCTTTGAATGCTTCAGCTGCCTTTAATGCGGTCTCTCCGCTCGTACTCGCGAGTACCACATATTCGATACCTAGCTCAGCTGCCCTTTTCGCAGAGACCTTAAGGAGCTCTTCGGTGTTCTCCGGTCCAACTTCTTCAAAATATGTAATTAATTTCTCCATGTTATCACCTTTAATTATGAACATATCATAGCTTCGTTAATCTCATATAAGTTATTTGTAATGGCAAACGATGCTCTTATCTATGTAGGAGGTGTATATCTTCAGCAGGGAGTTGACTTAGTTCCTTTTGGAAGGTGATTTTTTGTCAGAAACAGATTACGATGATAACGATGTAAAGATAATCACAAGTAAAATAGAATCTGAGAATCCTGTTCTTATAGAAGGCTTTCCTGGGATAGGACTGGTCGGTAATATCGCAAGCCAGCAGATTATCGATGAGTTAAAAATGGAATACAGGGGTTCGATGGACTCAAGACATTTTCCTCCGATCGCTGTCCTCTATGAAGGGCTCATAAACATGCCCGTAAGGATATACGAAAGCGTCGAGCACAATATTGTCATGGTGGTATCCGATATTCCTGTAAATCCGGTGGTAGCCTATGATATCAGCAAGGCTTTCCTTGATTGGGCAAAATCCATCAATGTCAAGGAGGTTGTTTCCCTTGCGGGTATTGCCACAATGAGCGAGGATCATCAGGTATTCGGTGCAGCAACGAATAATGAGATGCTGGAAAAGATCAAGGATAAGGTCGAGCTTTTCAAGATGGGGACGATATCCGGTATTTCCGGAAGTATCATGTCGGAGTGTCTCGTACGCCATGTGCCTGCTATAAGTCTGCTGGGCTCCACAAGGAGCCAGAACCCTGATCCAAGGGCAGCTGCAGTTGTGATAGATGTGCTGAATGTTCTCTATGATCTGAATGTCGATACCGAAAGCCTGATCGAACAGGCCGAGAAGATCGAAATAGAGATGCAAAGGCTTGCTGAGGATATCAGGACAAGCGAACAGCCACCAGGTCCGAGGAAAGAATTCCCGATGTATGGGTGATAACATGGAATACGTTGCATTAACCGGCTTATCAGAACGCGTCATTGCAGAACTAAAACAGAACAGGCTACTTACGATAGAGATCCGAAGCCCTCATAATTTCTTTGCGGCGATGAATCTCAATGTGGGTGAGTTCATCTTCCTCACACGTACCAGTCCTGATGACCTCACAGGCGGTACGACCGGTATAGTGGCAAGATTGCTCAAACACCATACCAGTACCCAGAGGGTCATCCAGAACAGTGAGATGTATTATGAAGAACGTGAGATGACAATTCTCAGGCTGCAGCTCGACTCCAGGTGTATCGCTCGTGTCCGCAAGGTCCTGAATAACAAGATGGGTGAGGTTGCAAAGGTTGATGCCGAGGAAATACCTCTGTACAACGCACAATAACCTAAATTAGTTCAGTCATATGTCTCAGGGGTATTTTCAAGCCCCTCTTCTATTTTTAGAAGAATGTCCCTGCTTATGCCAAGAGGGATCTCCGTATTCTGGTAGTGGCTGTGTTTCCTGGAACCCTTGCAGCCAAAGGACAGTCCAAGCCCTTCCGTGAGTGGCCGGACCGTACAATCGCCGCATATGGAGGCAGCTCCAATCGTATTGATTTCTTTTCCTTTTCCAGAATGGTATGCATATGCCTGAATGATCCTCATTGCACTTTCAGGTTTGAGAAAAAGCACCAGTACATCGAAATCCCCTTCGTTCACGGACAGTGGCTCGATACGGATCGATGTATATCTATTTTCGAGACGCGGAAGTGAGGCAGCTGCCTTTGTCGCAGTTTCCATGTCCCTGTATCTGCCGGAACGCAGGTAGTAGTCTGCAGGGCTCACAGCAGATCTTCCAAGGATATAATCCCCTGCGCTGCAGCGCTGCCCCTCAATAAGGAAAGATTCTCCATGTCTTGCCTTTTGAACGATCTCGCAGTACAGCAGCCTGGAAGAAGTTCCATGTTCGCTTCCAAAAGTGATGCATACGGGCTCACCGCTGTCGACCAGTGATATGATATTGGGTATTTCAAGCGGCTCTTTCAACCCGATCCCTCTCTTTTTTGCTTGAGTTTCTCCCTGATTTCCCCTGCATGGATATGTGCAAGTCTTGTGGGTTCGGGAAGCTTGTATCCTTTGAGACAGTGCTGCACCACTTCAAGACAGGTGTCCATGGAGACCTTATTTCCCGGAGCTATGATTATCGGGTTGCTTCTCTTATTGGATTTGAGGACCCATCCTATCTGCTCCCCGTCCTGCATGAGCTCGTGATATTCGCCTGTCTCAACTGGCGTTTCAGCATGCCCGCATAGTATCTTTTTCGAGACACCGATGGTAGGGACATCCATTACCGCACCGAAATAGGCTGCCATCCCGGCCCTGATGGGATGGTTGATCCCGCAGGAATCAAAGATCGTGATGTCCGGTCGTGTGGTTGCCTGCAAAAAAACAGAGACCATGGCACATCCTTCTCTGAAATTAAGATATGTGGGTATATAGGGCAGCCCCACTTTCCTGATAACATGCCTTTTCTCAATGACTTCCATGCTTTCATAGTCGAGTACGACCATGGCACAGATGATATCATTGTCAAGGTATGAGCAGTCCATACCCGCGACGGTCTCTATCCGGTCGAAGCCGTCCTCAAGTTTGATCTTTTTGACAGCTTCGTGCTGTATTTCCCTGAGTTCTTTCAGACTTCGTTCTTGCGGGTCGAACCACTCACGCAGTCTGTCCTTATTCAATCGTCGTCCTCACTGTTGTAAAGACCGGTCCGCGGATATCGATCTTTTTCTTCTTGCCGGTGATGTAGCGGCTTGCAAGGGGTTCCAGGCAAATGTTGATCTCGGATGGGACCTTGACGATACGCACCCTTGTCTCAACCTCGCTCTCACCTTTCGCAATAGCCTCTTCGATTTCCCTTGCTGCCTTTGCAGCAAAAGAATCAAGGAACCTCACGCCCGTCCTGGCGGAATGGTTCTCCAGGGCTTCTTTCCACTTCTTGTTATCGGGTATTCCCAGGATGTCGTTATTGAACACAACTACTTCATTGAAGACTGCAGGTCCGCAGAGTTTCGTCTCCTCTTCAGGCTCGATGACACTGACCTTTACATTCTTGTCTCCTACCTTGCCTTCCCATGCCAGGAACTCACAGGGGCTTGGAGTGGAGCCATGTTCTTCACAAACGGCCACAATGGCATCAGCAATGTCCTTGCCCTCTTTAGTGTCAGGCACATCCTCCACATAGATCATCTTTGCAAGTTCATCATCCGACATGTTCCACTCGGAGTACTGCGCTATCTGCGGATATACCAGTGAACGGATGTCAGTTGCGTTGTACAGTATCATTGCAAGTCTTTCGACCCCGAGTCCGAGGTTCATCACAGGGCAGGAAATGCCGTACTGTGCAAGGGCTGTGGGAGAATATATGCCGAAGGTTGCTATCTCCACCCATCCGTCGGAGTACTTGGTCCTGGAGCCGACAAGCTTCGGGTGATATGCGAAGACCTCGATCTGCGTATCAGGAACATAGTACTTGCTGCGCTTGTCGTCCGGCCTGAACATGAACTTCTCAAAGCCGAACTGGGAAAGAAGGCTCTGGGCAACGGCCTTTCCGTGGTCCACGGTCACATCCTCCTCCATTATCACACAGGACGCGGAGTAATATGTCATCAGGCGTGCCGCGTCTTCTTCCTGTTCTCTCCTGAAACAGCGGTCAATGGAAAATAGATTGAACGGGGGTTTGGAGCGCTCCTGGAGGGATGAAAGGCTGATGAACCAGCCGGAGGTCATGTGGCTTCTCAGTGTCCTTCTTGTGGACTGGGGTACCAGTTCCTTGAACTCCGGGAACACCTGGTCTATCATCTCAACCACAAGGGCGTCGGAAACGTTGATCGCTGAGGA
This sequence comes from Methanolobus sp., assembly GCA_033549165.1. Lineage (GTDB taxonomy): Archaea > Halobacteriota > Methanosarcinia > Methanosarcinales > Methanosarcinaceae > Methanolobus. Next base: position 13,698 of record JAWSUM010000049.1, on the reverse strand, counting down.
TATCTCGGGAATAAGGTCATCTCCTTCGACATCACCTTTCTTATAAGAGTGCAGGATCTTCCTGATGATCTCGATCTCCTCATCACCGATATCTCCCAGAATGGATTTGATTGCACTTATGCTCTCATCGGAAATGCCCACATTGGGACGCGGCAGGCCTGCAAGGTAATAGCACCTGTCAAGGACTGCAAGGGCCTCGTGACCGAACTGCTTGTGAACCTCCCTCTCATCGACTATAAGGGGGTTCATCATCTCTTCAAAACCCATGCGCAGATAGGCTTCACGCAGCCTTGAGATCGTCTCGTATATGGGATGCGGTTTTCCATATTTGATGGACAGATGAGGGTACTGTTCGTTCAGTCCTGTTTTTTTAACGAACTCTTTTCCCGCATTCCATGTGCTGTCAAAATCTTCATTGGCTTTTTTCTTAATTTCCTCAGGATCGAATCTCATAAACAGTCCTCGTAAAGATTAAAGATAACTATGTTTAAGAAAATTAATCTATCTTTCTCTCGAACTCTCTCATTGCATTCTCCAGCTTTATCTGTCTGATGGCTGTTGATACATCCCCGCGTGTCCGTTCGAGTATCGAACGTGTGGTATCGGTCTTATGCCTGAGGCCCTTTGTCATCGCATCCGGGAAATCGAACATCATGAGTGCCGAGTAGATATCTTCCATAACATCCAGGAACTTTTCAGCCTCGGATGGCTTATCCTTTCTGATAAGGTCGAGTACGTGTCTTCGGAGTTCTCCGCTCACATCTCCCATACCATTGAGGTAGGCGGCATATTCCACTCCGAGTTCTTCAGGCCCCGGTATGCTGTCCGTTTCAGTGCCTTGCCTGAGCATTTCAAAGACTATGGTACACTCGACAAATTCCTGCTGTGCATGTTCGACAAACCCTGAATGGTATACGTCCGGATGTTCCTCAAGCAGAGAACTGAGGTCTTTTATTGACCTATTAGAAGCTTCAAGGAGTGAGATCGCTTTTTCGAACTTGCCCTTATGGATGCTGAACATGGCTGTCCTGCAATTACGTACCACTTCGCGTGATATTACCAGGCTTCGCTCACGGGCTGCATCTTTTTCCTCAAGCTTTGTCCTTATCCTGTCGGAGATCTCAATGACCATGTTTCCCCCCTCGCCTTGTTACAACTGCATATGAACGTTTTGCAGCCTCTCCCTCTTTCAGGAAAATGAGTGTGTCAGCCTCAAGTGGACTGCACATCACAGAATAAACGCAACTGTAGAAAGTCTGAAGAATGATCTCTTATTCGTCAACAGGTATGGTCTCGAGCTGACTGGCCACGTCCCATATAAGAGTCCTGGTGTGAACCGGGATGTTCGGATCATTGCTTATATCTTCAAGCACTGATATGCTTGATGAAGTTCTCAGGAACAGTGGTTCGTCTTCTTTTCTTAAAGTATCCAGAACTTCATTTGCAGAACGTCTGATGTTTCTAGGAACTGAATTATCGTTCGCTATGTACTCCAACTTCTGCTTGCATTCCTCAATGACTTGTTCATAATCTGACATATGATCACCTTAATAATTTTGAATGAAAATAAGGGTTACCTCAGTTATTCCTAAATAGTTACGTTCTATAAAAAGACTTTCATTGGTATATATTTTGCGTACCCAGGATGTAATTCGATGACAAATACAGATGATGATATGGTAAGGAAGATCTCCCGGATGCTGGAGATCGGTGGCACTATGCTTGCGCAGCATTGCGATGTTTGCGGAGCGCCCATGTTCAGGTACCAGGGTAAAATTATGTGCCCTGTCTGTGAGAGCGTAAGCGACCCGCGCGCCAGGTTGCAACAAAAGTTGCAGCCTGAGATAATTTCGGGCAACAAGGTTGCTCCTGTCTCTGTGGAGGCGCCCTCTCTTTCCAATGAGATGGAAGAAATACAGGCGAACGCTACGATGGAGGATACGGTAAAAACAGATGCTACTTCAAAAGTATCAATTTCAGGGCCAGGAGGATATTCTTCCACACAGTCCAGTTCTCCTTCAGCAGATGAGCTTGAGTCCCTCTTGATGGAAAAAATGGTTTCATTCGCGCGTTCCATGCGCACAGAGGATGACATCAGGAAAATATCCGATCATATGGATATGATCGAACGTGGTCTTTCAATAATCGAGAAAATGAGAAAAACACTGTAAAGTATAAAAATCTTCAGGGGATAGCACTTTTGTGTTATCCCGTGTATTCGCTGCTGACAAGCTCCCGTATACGGCTGGCTGTCTTAGGTCCGATGTTCCTGACCTTCAGCAGTTCCTCATAGTCTGCTTTGATGACATTCTCTACAGTTCCGAAATGCTTCAGGAGGCTTTTGGCAGCCTTGGGGCCTATCTCGGATATGGATGAAATTATGTATTCCTGTTGTTCCGGAAGCATCATGGATGCTTTTTTGCCGTGAAGGCTGACATCTCTTTTCCCGTCTGTCTGCTCCCTTTTTGCTATCTGCTTTATGAGACTTGCCGTGTCTTCGGCATCCCTTGTATATAGCACCGCCACGCCAAAATCAAGGGCGATGGAGGACAATGCACCATGTATTGCGGCAGGGTTGAGGTTCCGGCTTGTGAAAAGGTTCTCTCCTTCAAGTATCAGCACAGGCTTTTCATATGTCCTGCTGAGGTTCGATATCTGCTCGAAAAGCTTGTGCTCGATGAGTGAACCTGTAAAGTCTTCCGTACTCTTTCTTTCCACGGCGATGCGGTCACTCAGGATATAATCCCCTACTTCCAGTGTCCGGAGTGTGATATCAACCCCTGCCTTCTCCAGCGACCTGGCAACAGAGCTTTTCACCTCCCGCTGATCCACGATCACTTTCAGGGGATCTCCATCAAAGTCAGCAAGTGTGACCTGTTCAATGTCTTCCGTGTATGTCAGTGTCTCCCGGAAGTTCCCTTTGTCCTGTGGTGGCATCATTTCCTGGAGCATCTGCATATTACTTTGCATTTTCTTCTCTTTTGAAAGGCTGCTCCAGTAATATCCTTCGTCCCTTGTTCCCTTTGTGACAAGGACCACCACACGCCCTTCGTGTTTTCTTCCGGTCCTGCCCTTTCTCTGGATGCTCCGTATCTCGGAGGGCACCGGTTCATAGAAGAGCACAAGGTCCGTGGATGGAATGTCCAGTCCTTCCTCCGCCACCGATGTAGCCACCAGGGTGTTATATTCTCCTTCCTTGAACCTCTCGATTATCTCTACCTGCTGTTTCTGTGTGAGTCCCTTATCCTTGTACTTGGAAGCCTGTCCTACAAAGCGTATCGGTCTTATATCCTCGATCTCAGCAAGCTCACCAGTGATCATCTCCGCAGTATCCCGATAGTTGGCAAAGACTATCACCCTTGAATCCGGCTTATTGGTAAGCTGTTCAAGCACTATCCGCTTAACGTGCTCCATCTTGGGATGTTCACAATCGCAGTCCCTGAGGCGGTGGACGACCTGCCTGATGTACAGGTCCTCGGCCAGACGTTTGGACGCCTTGCTACCGCTCCTGGAACTTGCCTCATTGTCGAGCCTTTCCATATACATGCGCAGGGAAGCAAGTCCCTGTGTCTCTGTGACTTCCACTGCATGGCTGACCTTGAGGATCTCTGCAAGTATGGAAATGGCGCCGTATACCGATGGGTCCGGCGTACCTCTCAGTTCTCCCTGCAGCCTTTGCTGCAGCGAGAGCAGATCCTTCTTGGAAACATACCTCTGGTTGTGTATGGGATAGCCTGCATCCGTGAGTCTTTTATACCTGTCATCAAGGACCTTTTGAAGCAGATCCTTTATCTCCTTCATCTCGGACGGAAGGTTGATACGTTTCCATTCGATCTCTTTTTTCTGGATATAGGGGGCTACATCCCTGTCAGTTTCCATCTTGACGGCAACCGATTCGATATGCAGGGCCTGGCACACCTCGGCTATCCTCTCATCAGAACTTCCGGGGCTTGCTGTTATGCCCAGGCAGAGTGGCTTCCTGGCAGTCTCAAAATACTTCTCTGCGATGTAGGTATAGGCGTAGTTCCCTGTCGCGCGGTGCGCCTCGTCAAAGGTTATGTGTGTCACATCATTCAGATCGATACGTTTAGTGAGAATGTCGTTCTCGATGACCTGCGGTGTGGATACGATGACTTTGCCACTTTTCCACAGTTCCTCTCTCTGTGAAGGACTGATGCTGCCTGTAAAGGTAAGTACTTCTTCTTCAGGAATTGCCAGTACTTTTCGGAAAAAAGATGCGTGCTGTTCCACAAGAGGCTTTGTGGGTGAAAGCACCAGTACCTTGCCACCTGCCTTCTCCAGACGCGATGCAATGACCAGAAGGGATATGATGGTCTTCCCGAGTCCCGTGGGAAGGACAACAAGTGTGGATGCTGCAAGGGCCTTACCAGCCAGGTCGAGCTGGTAGAGCCGCTGCTCCACAGCGTCCTGTTTGATCAGTGGGTGTCTGATATGTTCTGGCATGTTTTCAAGCTTAAAGTTTGTCAGATTATTCAATCTCTAAGCTTTTAAACCTGTGGCAAGCACGGTGAAAGTATTAGAGTGCAGTTCCGGCACTCTCAAACTCCCTGTCCCTGTACATGAGGTCATAGAGAACTTCTTCTATGCCTTCGATAGGTGTACGGACCTGTTTCATGCTGTCACGTTCACGTATCGTCACGGTATTGTCCTCGAGTGTATCATAGTCGATGGTGACCGAGTATGGGGTGCCTATCTCATCGTTTCTCCTGTATCGGCGTCCAATGGTGCCCGAATCATCGTATGACACGAGCAGTCCCTTTTCCCGAAGCCTGGCTTCGATCTTCCTGGCAGGTCCGATGAGCTCTTCTCTTGTCAGGAGCGGAAGTATGGCAACCTGGACAGGTGCGACCTCGTTCCTGAACCTCAGGATGATCCTGGCCTCTTCCTCTTCTGCGTCCTCTTTCGCGGGCACTGCCTCTTCATCAAAGGCATGTTCCAGTACCGTATAGAATATCCTGTCAATTCCAAAAGAAGGTTCAATCACGTGGGGCACGATGTTCTCGCCGCTTACCTTGACGGTCTCTTCCGCGAACTCAACGACATCCTTTGGAACGGTTATCTCCTCAGAATCCACGTTGATCCTGATCTCTTCCTTCTCCAGTTCTTCCTGGGGAAGTGCTTTAAGTGCTTCAGCTACAGCTTTTGCTTTTCCCTTGAACAGCGGCCCGAGTTTTCCCATGTTCGGTTTCACGACGAACTGGGTGACCATCTTCGGTTCGGGGTATTCCCTGTAAATGGAGAGTTCGGTCTTGCTCACTGCAGCATGTGCAGAGAGGTCGTAATCCGTCCTGTCGGCAATCCCGACAACCTCTACCCAGCCGAACCTGTCGGTATTGACCTCAGCGTCCCAGCAATCCATGGCGTAATGTGCCATCTCATCCTTCTTGTGCTGCCTGAACCTCAGCATGTCAGGAGCGACACCCACACGCTGCAGGAACAGGTTTGTAAGGCCTATCTGGTATGCAAGGAACTCATGGGCTATGATGCCCTTCTCCACCGCCTCGGCTATGGTCATCTTCTCCACTTCTCCCTTCTCCTGTGCAGCATCCGAGTACAGGTTCATCACGGTGTCAGCGAATCTGCCGATGTTGGGGTGGCTCTTGTCCTTTGGGTCTATGAAGATCTCAGCCTCTGCCTGGGTGAATTCCCTGAGCCTGATTACTCCCTGTCTTGGGGAGATCTCGTTACGATATGATTTTCCTATCTGTGTGGCTCCGAATGGCAGCTTGTCACGGTAGAAGCGTGCGAGCCTCAGGAAGTCAACGAACATTCCCTGGGCGGTCTCAGGACGCATATATCCCTGTCTGCCGGTGCCAGGACCTATCTGGGTCTTGAACATAAGGTTGAATTCGTAGGTATCACCAAGCTCACCTTCACACTCGGGGCATTTGACCTGGCTCTCCCTGATGATCCTGTCCAGTTCCTCATTGCTGAGCGCATCGGCGACAGGCACTATCTTGTCAACCAGGTGATCGGCCCTGAAAGCTTCACCGCATGCCTTGCATTCACAGAGGGGATCCGAGAAACCTCCAACATGGCCTGATGCCACAAAGACATTCTCGATACCCACCGTAGGGGTCTCGATCTCCATGAACCCCTCCTGGATCACAAATAGCTCTCGCCAGATCTGCTCGATCCTGCGTTTCAGTGTGCTACCCAGAGGTCCGTAATCGTAAAATCCTGCAGTTCCTCCGTAGAGTTCGAACGAGTTCCATAAGAAGCCCCTGCGTTTTGCCAGTTCGATAACCTGTTCATACTTATCCATAAGATATCCTCATAATTGGTCGGTGGTCATAAAGATTGATAGAACATCGACAGTTCCATCGGATTTAATAGTAACGAGACCTGTTCAATACAGTGTGTGTATGTTGTCCGTATTTTTATGTACATGTTTCATAATTTGCCCTGCATAATGGTTATATGCATGATCATTAATTCTTCCTCTTGAGCAAGGTCAGCAAAACAATCATATTTCATATCGTACCACCACTTAATATGATTCAATTGGTCATTCTACACTTTGACCTTGCTTTTCTTATTATCGTTTTCCTTTTCGCTGGTTTTCTGACCTGAGATTATGATCTGTGCAGTATTGCTTTATTGTCATCGATTCCTATGTCCGGAAAGGCAGGCTATGCCCGAAACAAGACCCCCTTGTTTCCGGTGGAAAAAAGAAACTAACTCACTGTACCCGTAACAAAGGATCAGAAAAATATTAAAATAAAAACTGGAATCATTTAAGATTCCAGAGCTTCGTCGGGGGTAAGTCCCTTGTGGACGATCATAGAAATGCGGGATACCAGTTTTATCGTATCATCAGACTGGAACACGTTCCTTCCAATGGCTACACCTTTTCCTCCTGCCTGCAGGGAATCGTATACCATCTCAAGCAGTTCCTTTTCGGTTTCCATTCTTGGTCCGCCGGCTATGACTACGGGTACAGGGCATCCCTGGACGACCTCTTTGAATGAGTCAATATCGCCTGTGTAGTTTGTCTTGACAATGTCTGCCCCGAGCTCGGCTCCTATCCTTGCAGCGTGCTTGACATATTCAACATCATGCTCGGATGTTACCTTTGATCCTCTGGGATACATCATTGCAAGCAGCGGCATTCCCCATTCATCACACTTGTTTGCGATATGGCCCAGGTCCTGGAGCATCTTTGCCTCGTCCTCCGCACCCACGTTGATGTGGACTGAGACGGCGTCGGCTCCTACCTTGATGGCCTCTTCGACAGTCGTTACAAGCACCTTATGGTTAGGGTCAGGTCCCAGGGAAGTGGAAGCTGAGAGGTGGATGATCAACCCGACGTCCCTGCCATATCCTCTGTGTCCGTATTTCGGGAGTCCCATATGTCCAAGGACAGCATTTGCCCCTCCTTCTGCAACTTTGTTAACAGTTGAGGGCATATCTATTAATCCTTTTATAGGACCGGCTCCTACTCCGTGATCCATTGGGATTATTATTGCATTACCGGTATTACGGTCAAATATCCTTTCCATCCTGACGGATTTGCCAATTTCGCTCATGCATCCCTCATAGGTTTGATTCTACATAATTTTTACGTAAACTAAACTATGCTCACAAGTTCTCATTCTGGTATCTGCCGCAGTATCCCTCGCTGACCTCAGTATGGAGGCTGTAAAATACAAGCTGCAGGAGCCTTGCATCCTTCTTCACCCTGAAACCATGGGAATTGTACACCACAAGCATTGATTCACTTCTTCCCCTGTAGCCGGAATCCCACACCGCGGACTCTACTGTCACTCCGCATCTGAGCAGGCTCGATCTTGGTCGTGCGATGGCAGCCAGGTCAAGCGGAATGTTCACGATCTCATTGAATGTTATCTTATATATGCCGGGTTCCAGCAAGGCCCACCCCTCTTCATCGAAATCAATACTCTCACTTTCCGGTATGCTCCTTTCACTATTGTCAAAATCCACGGCACCTGTGCCTTGAAGCGATTCGATACTTTTGAGGGTGAGTTCAAAACTATTGGGCTGCAACTGGGTCTCAGTATCGATTGTGTTCTCGACCAGCGGCATCTCGCTGTTGATCCTGTCCCTAAGTTCATCTTTGCATAGCATGGTCATGAACCTTATCTTCTGAATAATAAGATATTATGATTACGGCCCTGGATACAGCAGAAGCGTGAATTTCAGGTTCTTACAAATGAATTGAGTCTTTTATTTTAAAAACTATCTTAATATGGTTTTAAGATGATTAAAAATGTATTTAAACGTTGCAAATGATTTTGCATTAAGGGATTTAAAAAGGGATATTTGGGGAACACATTATGTATAAGGTAATAAACTCAAAGGTAGCATCCGGAAACGATGGCGGTAAAGTTTACAGAAGCAATCTTGATGGCATTGGCGGGAGAATAAGACTTATCTTCGAACTGTGTAATCTGGTCGATCCTGGCCAGGATTCGGCTGCGATCGAGGCTCAATAATAGGCGGTGTCGGCTATGGACACCGGTCGGGAAGCAGATTACGCTCCGCAGGGCAAAGCTGAGTCATACTGGATATCCACCACCTCTGAGTCCAATTATCCTTCTCCTTCTGAAGATATCAAAGCGGATGTAGCGATAATCGGGGGAGGCATAGTGGGGATAATCTCTGCACTACTTTAAAGCAGGCGGGGCTGTCGGTGGCTTTGATCGAGGCAAGCCGGATACTCCAGGGAGTGAGTGGCCAGACAAATAAGATCGAAAAAAGAATATTCTTCCATATAAAGGGAGTTTAAAATCTCCCGTTTCACATCCAGCCCTGTGTTCTCTTTTCTATTATCTTTTCATCAATCTCTCCCGTATTCATCTTCAAGCCTTTCTATATCTTCCTCTTCGATGAAATCTCCCTTTGCTATTTCAACAAAGGTCAGGTTCTCATCCCCTATGTTCATGATGCGATGAACGGCAGTTGTAGGAATATCAACCGAGTCTCCGTCCTCTACCTTGAAGTGCTGCTTCTCCTCGTCAACCATTCCTTTCCCTTCAACCACGAACCAGTGTTCGCTCCTGTGAAAGTGTTTCTGGAGGGATATCTTTTCTCCAGGCATCACGGTAATGGTCTTGACCTTGAAACCCGGATCATCCGACAATACCCTGTAGTATCCCCAGGGTCTCTTATCCTCTTTTTTGCGTTTATCAAGTATGGTTTCATACACTTTGATATACTCGTCCGCCATCCTGTCTGCAGAATAGTGCTTTTCGGCAAATTCCCGGCATCTCCTGCGTGAGATGGAACCGATATTCTTCAGTGCATCCACAGCCTCGTCAATATCATTGACAACGAATCCGGTTTCACCGTTGCGGATCAGCTCCGGCATGGAGCCCCTGTTATAGGCTATGACAGGTGTGCCACAGGCAAATGCCTCTACTATCCCCAACCCGAAGGGTTCATCGAACTTGACAGGATGTATCAGTGCATATGCATTTGAAAGGAGTTCCTTTTTGAATTTTGGCTCGACATGTCCTTCATAGATTATCTGGTCGTCATCGATGTATTGTTTAATTTCCCTCTCGAAGTAATCCTTGTCAGGGATAAAACCGGCAATCCTGAGTTTCAGGCCTGAGCTCTTTGCTATCATGATGGCATCTTTGATGCCCTTGAACCTGTCAACCCTTGACAGGAAAAGAATGTAATCCTGTGGTCTCTCATTGAACGGGAAGCTGTCCACATCGATCCCATGGCGGACAGTGGCAACATAATCCAGTTCAGGACACCTGTGGGAGTCGCTGATGGATACATAGAATGTGTTCTCATTATATTTTTTATAGACTGGCAGAATGGACCTGGATGAGAACCCGTGTATGGTTGTGACCACTGGTGTGTCCACTAGTTTACTGTACGTAAGCGGCAGGAAATCGAAATGGTTGTGTATTATATCGAACTCATCGGCCCTTTCGAATACCTCCGATATGTGCAGGCTCTCATAGACCTTCACGTTCATTTCCTTGTCCTCCTCGTAAGGTCGCGGATAGACAGAATGTAACTTTCCTGCTGTATGTGAGTCCCCGGTTGCGAACAGGGTGACATCGATGCCTTTCTTTACAAGATTCTCTGTCAGCAGGGACACGGTGTATTCCCATGGTCCGTACTTTTTAGGCGGTGTGCTCCATGCAATAGGAGACAGCATAGCTACTCTCAATTTATTTCTCCCCGGCAGTTTATGTAAATTATTAACAGATCTTTACAGTGTTTTTACATTGGTGTATATAGTCCATCAGGTCAGACACCTGGGCAGTTGCCACAGATACATAGGTGTCTGCACTTCCGTAGTATAGGCGTACCTCTCCGTTATGGAGGAGCCATCCACACGGGAAAACAACATCGTTTACGTCACCTGATCTCTCATAGAGTTCACGAGGTCCGAATACCCAACCCTCCGATCTGCAGATGACCTTCCTCGGATCATCCCGGTCCAGTAGTGCCAGACCCAACCTGTAGCTGGTCTTGGATATAGTGGCACGCACTCCATGATACATGAGAAGCCAACCTTCGTCCGTAAGGATAGGCTGCGGTGACAGTCCTATCTTATCAGCGTCCCACCAGCCGCCCTCTCGTGCATATAGCAATACCTGGTGCTCACCCCAGTATCTCATATCCGGTGAGAAGGATATCCATATGTTGGCCTTTGCTCTTGCAATGTTTGAGACCGGCCTGTGTAGCATCGCCCACCTGCCGTTGAACCTTACCGGGAACATGGCTGCGTCCTTATTCTCGGGGGGTAGAGTGGCTCCTATCCTTTGAAAAGTGCGGAAGTCTTTGGTCAGTGCCATTGCCGTCAGAGGTCCGGATTCGGAATAAGCCGTATATGTCACGGCCCAGGATTCCTGTTCCTGGATATAGGTTATCCGCGGATCTTCTATACCATACTTTTCTTCGGGATAGTTTTCCGGTTCTGGGGCAAAGGTCGGTCTTTTGTCAATGACCCAGCCATCATACCCATTCTTGCTCCTTGCAACGGTCACATGTGAGAATCCTCTGTGGTCCTCTACCCTTACCATGAGCAGTGTTTCTCCGTTCACGATCGCCGCTGCAGGATTGAATACAGAGTTGGCCGGATACGGCCAGTCTTCTGCACGAAGTATGGGATTCTTATCATAGCGCTTGAACAACTCTCCCCTGTCTTCCCATTCCATTAACATCCCTTCTATGGGTCTAGCTCAGACTGTTAGTTGAGGATCTATTTTTACCATAGGACTCCATCAGCTCCTTGCCTGTTTTTTGCTGCAGTGTATTTGCCGCATTCTCCGAATATCTTTTCAGCATTTCCAGGGCCATGATGAAGCAGACAACTGATTCGGCTCCCTGGTTGGGGTTCATACCCTTTCGGTCAAGTCCGTCACAAACTGCCCCGATAGAGTAGTCATACATGACAGCCTTCAACCTGTTCCTTCCAAGGAAATACTCCATTGAGCGGTTTGCAAGCTGGAGGTACTTTTCATCCTGTGTTAGTTCATAGGCAACTACATAAGCCTCAGTTAGATAGGCAGCATCAATTGGCTGTTGTCCGAAAGTTGCCTTCTCACCTTTGTATCTGTACCAGCCTTCGTTTCCTACGAGGTCAAAGAACTCTCCGTTCCACTGCAGGTCTGTAAGGAAGTCCAAAGTCTTGATCCCGACTTCCCTGTACCTTGGATTACCAATAAGGTCATAGGCCCGCATAAGGGCTTCGCACATCTTGGCATTTCCATAGGTTACCTCCGTCTCGAACCATTCCCAGTCGTCCTGCCTGTTCTTTTCGTACAGTTCCACAAGGGAATCCGCGAACCTTACGAAAACAGGCAGGAATATATCCCTGTCAATGCCATTGTCCAGCATTTCGTATAAACCGGCCATTGTGTATGCTTTTGCCCTCGGTGCGTGGATCTCGTCCATTACCGTTCTGGACCTGCGTATCATCCCAAGCGCATGGGAACGCAGGTTCTCGGGAAGCTCGGAACATGCACAGACGTGCCCCAGTCCGTACAATGCCCTTCCAAAGGTGTCGTCACTGCCTTTGTCATCCAGGAACTTCCTGTCATAGCTCATGAAATTATGGAAGTGGCCTTCTTCGGTCTGTGCATGGTCCAGATAGCTAAGATACAGGGTCACAAGTCCTTTGATGTCTCCTGTTCGTTCGTTCCCCGATACGGCTCTTGTAAGTGCGACAAGGCCTCTTCCCACATCATCGGTGCTGTAACCATGCTGGCGGCTTGGCACCCCGTAGGTCGCATGCTGGAAAATACCGACATCATCTGTCATGGAGATCATGTAGTCGAGATTTGTTCCTGGCAGGTTTGCGGAAAATAAGGAGAGATCGGATCTATCCTCCTCTATAGGTGCAGGGTACTTCTCAAGGGCATGTGTGAATATGCTGATGTATTCCTCACTCACACTCTCCCATATCATCTGTCTGCCGAAATCATATGCATTCCTGCGCATCTCGTTACATTGCTGAGGGTTTTCTATCAGGCGCAGCAATGCTTTGCTGATGCCCTTGCTGTCCTCAAAATCTACAAGTATGCCACGGTCATCAGTGATCATTTCCTGTGCATACCAGTAAGGTGTCGATATTATCGCCTTACCCATTCCTATTGCATAGGAAAGAGCCCCACTGACCACCTGTTCCTTTGAATGGTAAGGCGCTACGTAAATATCGCTTGCAAGGATGTACTCGTAGAGCTCTCTTTTTTCAACGAACTTATCATGGAATACCACATTGTTCTCAAGCCCTAGCTCATGGACTTTGTCTATAAGATACTCCCTGTAGTCCTCTCCAAAGTTTCTTTTGATCTCAGGATGTGTGGCCCCAAGTACCAGGTATTTTAATGTTGGCTGTTTTTCCACCACTTCAGGAAGCGCATCGAGGGTAGTCTCTACACCTTTATTAGGGTTCAGGAGCCCGAATGTTAGAACAAGGGGTGCTCCTTCCAGGTCAAGCAGTTCTTTATGTTCCTTCGAGTCGGTAAAAAGGCAATCCGGTATACCGTGATATACCAGTTTGATTTTGCCGTTATGGGTGTTGTACACTTCATGTAGTATTTGTGCCGAAGTCTCACTCATGACAATTATCCTGTCAGAGTATTGGATCAGCTTTTCGGTGACCCTTCTGTAGGAAGGTTCCGGATCCCTTATTACGGTATGAAGGGTTGTTACTATCGGCTTGTCTATGCTTGAAAGCAATGCAAAGATGTAGTCGCCGGAATCTCCCCAGTAAAGGCCAAACTCATGTTGGAGGCATACTACATCGTAATCTGATCTGTTGATATGATCAGCTGCACGGTAGTAATCTTCAAGTTTGTTCCTCCTTATTTCAAAAACAACTTCTTCCGGATAGTCATAGCTTTCACCCAGGTCATTGAGTGCTATAACTTCGCAATAATCGATCTCATCTTTTTTTGATGTGGCGTTAAGGAGATCAGAAGTGAATGTGGCAATCCCACATTTTCGCGGAACATACGTTCCGATAAACAGTATTCTTAATTTTCGTTTCAAGTAATTACCCCCAGGTCATAGTGTGTTTGAATGTGAGAAAAATACGGAATAACTGGCTTTACTCAAGTCATCCGAACAAAGTTACAACTCTTTGTTCCACTATTCAAAGATACTACCCCTCTCCTGTAAATCAGTCCTTTAATTTTCATCTGGCCGCTAGCATTTGCTTTTTGTCGGCCAGATAACTGTTAT
>JAWSUM010000048.1:0-21181 GCA_033549165.1 Methanolobus sp. | reverse complement strand
TAGGTGGAGAACCTGAATGTCCTGAAAAAATGTTTTGTATTCCTCTGGATGAAATTGAATATCCCGGACTATACCTAAAATATATCGAAGAATATGAAAGAAAAGCGGATGAAATGTTTTTCTGGAAAAATAATATTCTTTCCTGACAAACAGTGCATTATTTTTAAGTCAAGAGCAAAAAAGGGCTCTTGACCTCGAGATTTCAAGCCTCGGGTGGGAATTGAACCTGCGCGCCCCTCTCAAAAGTAGGAATGATGCCTCAACTATGTGTTGTACTGAAATAAAAATGATAGAGTTTACCACAGTACAATATGAATTTTAAAATGAAAAAGGGCTTTCTACCTCGTGATTTATAGCCCCCGGGGGGATTTGAACCCCCGACCTGCTGATTACGAATCAGCCGCTATACCCCTAAGCCACAGAGGCAATGTGAACGACCTTATACTTTCATAAGGTGATTTAACGATTTCGCTTATTCATTTGTCTATTATACAATTATACTACCTTCACTTCAATGCAGACGTTGAACTGGTGGGGTGCATAGGAACGGACGACCCTTGTGTCCATCAACTCGATCGTCCTGCCTGCCCTGGATGCCGCTTCCTCGATAAGCTTCTGGGAGCTGTCGAAAAGGTCGTCTTCAGGTGTGATATCATAATAGTGGATCACTGCACCGGGTGCACACAATTTGATGGCGGCATCCAGGAACTCGTTTGCGTTGTGGGGGAGGTTCATGATAACGTGGTCGGCTATTGAGGCGAGCTTTTCCGCTTCCAGATTGGCATCTCCTTCTATTGCTTCCACGTTCGTCGCTAAATTGAGCTCGATGTTGCGGCGCAGGAAATCCACTGCATCGGGATTCTTATCAATGGCGATCACATGGATGCCAAGGCTTTTCTTTGCGATCATGATACTGTAAGGGCCCACGCCTGCGAACATGTCCACAACGGTCTGGTTTTCACCAACCTGTGCGAGTATGCGTGAGCGTTCCGTTGCCAGGCGTGGGGTGAAGTAAACCTTTTCCAGGTCGATGCAGTACCTGCAGCCGTATTCTCTATGGATAGTGAATGTCCGGTCCTCCCCCGCGACTGTTCTGAACCTGCGCGTCCTGAACTCTCCCTCGACGGGTCCAAGGCTGGCAAGTACTGTCCTGACGTTCTTCTTCACCTGCATGACGGCGTCGGCCACTCTCTTGGGTTCCTTGACGTCATCTTCGATAAGTGCTATATCGCCGACAACTTCATAATGCGGTACCTCCTCAAGAAGGTCCTCAAGCTTCAACTGACTTTTCTGTTCCTCAAAATCATACTCAGTAACCTCGAAATCTCCAGGAAGGCCATTGAGCATCCCGGCCATTGGTTCTTCAGTAAGGGGTAAGTAAAGGAAATCTCCTTCTGAGCTTATGCGTGCTGAATTGTCCAGCAGGTCCATTTCCAGCAGTTCCCTGCGTATGAACTCTCCTTCCTTCTTCAAAACCCGAATACAACTCTTCCTCATTTCACACACCTATGATAAACCATGACCCGAACAGGACAAGGAACAGACCACAAGACATCAGTACCCTTTCATAAATCTTTGGGGACATGAGCTTCTTTCCCCTGCTGACGGAAGTGGAAACAACCGTGAAATACCCTATGTCAGCTATCCAGTGTCCGATGACGAACATTGCCGCAGCTAACAGGCTTATCTCCAGTCCGCGCAGGACAAGTGCACTGCCCGCAGCCAGCCACCATATCCAGAAATAAGGATTTGATGCAGATGTGATCACTCCGGCAAGCACAGGGCTCGAGTTGGTATTTCCCTGCTCTTGCATTGAATCTGCCGTACCCCTTGCATTTTTGATGGTCAGGATGCCGAAAATGATCAGCGTTGCTCCTCCAAGTATGGATATTGCCATAACAGTGCTGTCGCTGACCGCTGTAATACCATAGATTATCAGCAGGCATACCAAAAACTCCAGTATAGCATGTCCGATGAACACCTTGGGACCTGCCAGCCAGCCTTTTTTTAGGGAGGTATCTATGGTAACGAAAAGCATTGGACCGGGTACGAGTGCACCCGTCATTCCCACAGCGAATCCCATGGCCAGCATCTCGAGTAGTTCCAGCATAGTCTACACTGCTTAATCAGGTCAGGTGTTAAAAAAGGTTTGGCAAAAATGGATTAGAACAAAGGAAGTGGTGGTACGGTCTTCCTTTGTTTCTGATTTCAGTTCTCTGTATGCTCAGAGAATGATCTCGATGTCGAGCTCTTCTGCAAGTTCCTTGTACCTGTTACGGATCGTGACCTCGGTCACACCTGCAACGTCAGCGACCTCACGCTGGGTACGGCGCTCTCCACAAAGGATGGACGCAATGTAAATTGCTGCTGCTGCAACACCTGTAGGACCACGGCCACTGGTAAGCTCCTTCTCGGAAGCCTGTCTCAGGATCTCAACACCCCTTGACTGTACTTCACCCTTAAGGTTAAGTCCTGAACAGAACCTCGGGACATAATCTATTGGTGAGGTTGGCATGAGCTTGAGGGACAGTTCCCTTGAGATGAAGCGGTATGTCCTGCCTATCTCTTTCCTGCTTACTCTTGAAACCTCTCCTATCTCGTCAAGCGTCCTCGGGACACTGCATTGGCGGCATGCTGCATACAGTGCTGCTGCTGCAACACCTTCAATACTCCTCCCGCGGATGAGGTTCTTATCAACCGCCTTCCTGTATACTACGGCAGCAGTCTCACGCACGGTCCTTGGAAGACCAAGAGCGGATGCCATACGGTCAAGTTCAGAAAGTGCAAAGGCGAGGTTCCTTTCAGTTGCGTTACTGACACGTATCCTACGTTGCCATTTCCTCAGCCTGTAAAGCTGTGCCCTGTTCTTTGATGAGATGGACTTACCATACGAGTCACGGTTCCTCCAGTCGATCATAGTGGATAGACCTTTATCGTGGATAGTATAGGTCATGGGTGCGCCCACACGGGAACGCTTCATCCTCTGGTCATGGTCAAATGCACGCCACTCAGGTCCCTCGTCTACGAACTCTGCGTCAACTACAAGTCCACAGTCAGCACATACGAGTTCTGCTCTCTCATAGTCCTGTACAAGACTGCGGCTCCCACATTCCGGACACTGGACCTTTGCTTTCTCGACTTCCATGTCCTTCTCTTTCTCTTTACGTGCCTTGATCATTGCACGTATCTTCTCTCTTTCGGAAGTATCCGAATAACGTACCCTTTCGACTTCGACCATTTCAATCACCTTTCATTACAATCATAAAATATATTCCATAAGTTCTATATCGGTCAATCAAAGCTAACTTTGTTAATAGTAAACTACTTCTACTCTCACTGAACATATACCCGGTCGTTGATCAAATCCTTCAGATCTGAATCAGAATATCCCCTGCTTGGTTTCACAATAAAAAAAGGCCAATCAACGGGTCCAAATATGCCGGAGATCTTCCCTATTCTCTTTATGGATTTATCAAGAACAAAAGAATTTATTCTAGGCATTTCTCTCATTGATCCGGAGTATTTCTTCTCGTCCCCTCGGATGATAATCTCATCCTGCTTTGAAATATGTAATACTTTACCCAATCTCTTCATGTCTTATAGTTTAGAATCAATTTTCCCTGTTTTTTCGTGGTCCTACTCTTGTGTTAATCCTATATATAGTTTTCGTAGGATTTTTAATATCATAAGTTAATCTATACAAAAAGATATCGTTAATTCCGGTGATAAATCCCGTTTGTTTTGCTCACGTTTTAACTCATCATTATGACTGTGATATGCCATGGCAGACCACAAACTTAAAGAGATAACAGGACTATTTTGGCTCGACTTTATACTTAATACGATCCATCATATATCTTATGCATGGAGGAAATTCGGTGGCAGATAGAAAATTCGTATATTTTTTCGGGAACGAAGATACAGAAGGTAAAAATAGCATGAAAGATCTGCTGGGTGGCAAAGGTGCCAACCTGGCGGAGATGGCCAACCTGGGAATTCCGGTTCCTCCCGGCTTTACTATCACAACTGAAGTTTGTGTGCTCTATCTTGAAGAGGGAGCATATCCTGATGGTGTACTTGATCAGATCAATGATGCGATTGAGAAGCTTGAAAGGGTAAATGGTAAGAAGTTCGGGGATGTCGAGAATCCCTTACTGCTTTCAGTAAGGTCAGGTGCACGTGTCTCAATGCCTGGTATGATGGATACTGTCCTTAACCTGGGGCTCAATGACAATACAGTCGAAGGGCTTGCAAGAAAGACAGGCAATGAAAGGTTCGCATATGACAGTTATCGTAGGTTCCTCACGATGTTCGGGGACGTGGTACTGGGCATAAAACACGAGGAATTCGAATCAGCTTTAGAGGCCAGGAAAAGGCAACTCTGTGTGAGTCTGGACACGCAACTCAATGTAGATACTCTAAAAGAGCTTGTAGAAGAGTTCAAGGAGATCATCCGCAAGAACACCGGTAAGGATTTCCCACAGAACCCACGTGAGCAACTTCAGATGGCAATAGATGCTGTCTTCAATTCATGGAACAACCAGCGTGCTATTACATACAGGAAGCTCAATAATATTCCCATGGACTGGGGTACAGCAGTTAATGTGCAATCAATGGTCTATGGGAACATGGGTGATACTTCAGGTACAGGTGTTGCTTTCACAAGAGATCCGGCAACAGGCAAGAAGGTCTTTTTCGGCGAATATCTGATCAATGCACAGGGAGAAGACGTGGTGGCTGGTATCAGGACTCCGCAGCCTATAGAGACCTTGAAGCAGACAATGCCCGATGCTTATGCACAACTGGTGGAGATCTACCAGAAACTTGAAGATCACTTCAAGGATATGCAGGACATCGAGTTCACAATCGAGGAAGGTAAGCTGTACATGCTCCAGACCAGAAATGGTAAAAGAACAGCTGCAGCAGCCTTGAATATCGCTGTGGATATGGTTAACGAGGGCCTGATCGACAAACAGACGGCTTTGATGAGGATCAAACCGGAACAGATAGACCAATTACTACATCCGATGATCGACCCGGAGTCGGAATATGACATCATCGCTACAGGTCTGCCGGCATCACCTGGTGCTGCAGTGGGTAAAGTTGTTTTCACAGCAGAGCACGCCGAAGAGATGGCAGAATTAAATGAAAAGGTGATCCTGGTAAGGGCTGAGACCTCGCCTGAGGATATTGGCGGTATGAATGCAGCCCAGGGTATACTCACCGTCCGTGGTGGAATGACCTCACACGCAGCAGTAGTTGCCAGGGGTATGGGAAAACCCTGTGTAGCAGGTTGTGGCGCCATTAGCATTGACATTCATGAAAGGATATTCAGCATTGGCGATCTTCTCATAAGGGAAGGTGAATACATCTCGATCGACGGAGCAAAGGGATGTGTCATTCCAGGTGAAGTCGACCTTATAACTCCAGGTGTCACCGGGGAGCTGGAAACGTTGCTCAAATGGGCCGATGATGTAAGGAAGATGGGTGTAAGGACGAATGCAGATACTCCCCATGATGCACTTGTTGCAAGGGAGTTCGGTGCAGAAGGTATTGGCCTGTGCAGGACCGAGCATATGTTCTTTGGCGATGACAGGATTCCTGCTGTCAGGGAAATGATCCTTGCAGAAGATGAAGATACCCGCAGGAAGGCCCTTAAGAAACTCCTGCCTATGCAGAGGGAGGATTTCGTAGGTATTTTCCGTGTAATGGAAGGTTATCCGGTAACCATACGCCTGCTTGACCCACCACTGCATGAATTCCTTCCCAAGCGTGAAGAACTGGCCGATAAGCTAAGGGCTCTTGAGGCAGACCGATCCAAAGACCACAGGAACGAGATCGAGAACCTGAAAAATGTAATGGAACGTGTTGAATCCATGACTGAGATAAATCCCATGCTTGGACACAGGGGATGTCGTCTTGGAATCACATATCCGGAGATCTACGAGATGCAGGTCCAGGCTATCGTTGAAGCTGCATGTGAGCTCAAACTCGAGGGTATTGACATTGTACCTGAGATCATGATCCCACTGGTATGTCATGTCAATGAGCTCAAATCGGTCAAACAGCATGTAGTAAATGTTGTTGAGGCCGTATTGAAAGAGAAGAACGTCAAGATGGATTACCTTGTAGGTACCATGATCGAGCTCCCAAGGGCTGCATTGACAGCCGACCAGATCGCACAGGAAGCAGAATTCTTTTCCTTCGGTACCAACGACCTGACACAGACAACCTTTGGTTTCAGCAGGGACGATGCAGGCAAGTTCCTTCCAGTCTATGTTTCAGATTCCATCCTGGAGAGCGACCCATTCGCGGTCCTTGATCAGGAAGGTGTTGGCGAACTGGTGAAGGTCGGTATTGAAAAGGGCCGTTCTACGAGGCCTGATATCAAGATAGGTATATGTGGTGAGCATGGAGGAGAGCCAAGTTCCGTGAAGTTCGGTTACAGGATCGGACTCAACTACGTAAGTTGCTCCCCATTCCGTGTACCCATTGCCAGGCTGGCAGCGGCACAGGCTGTTCTTGAAGAGAAGGAAGAATAGGATATTTCTCGATACGGTTAATTCCGTATCGTCTCAATTCAAGCGACTGTTCTGCTTCTAACAGTTAGCTTTATTTTTTTTAAATAATGGTTGCAGTTAGTCTCCACTATATCAATGCGGATACAAATACTGGGATGAAAAATAAAAATCAAGAGAGCTGAAAAGAAAAAGAAGATGAACTCGCTTTGGTTCACAGCAAGTTCAATGTGATCTCTGGATCATATAGTCGGCAATAGCACGAAGTATATCCTTTGATTCGGAATCTTCCAGAACATCAAGCAATTCCTTGCTTTTTGCTATGTATGAAAATGCAAGGTCTCTTGCATACTCGATGGATCCTGAGTTTTCCAGCATACTTACTGCGTTGTTTATCTCTTCATTGCTGGCCTCTCCCTTGCCGAAAATATCAAGTTCGACACCATTGTTCAGGGCATGGATCGCGATAAGTGTTTTCTTACCTTCCATAAGGTCGCTTCCCCTTACCTTTCCGAGTATCTCTTCAGGAGTGATCATGTCGATGACATCGTCATATATTTGGAAAGCAATGCCAATCAGCCTTCCAAACTCGTGAAGTGTGTCTGCAATTTCATCAGATGCTCCTCCGAGTATGGCGCCAATCTGGCATGAAGCAGCATAGAGGACACCGGTCTTCTTCTCGATCATCTCAAGGTATTCCTCTTCGGTAACATCCATACGATTCTCGAACTCGACGTCCATCCATTGTCCTTCACAGATATCCCTGCAGGTCCTGGATAGAATGTCGATACACTTGAGGATATTTTCAGGTTGTCCTTCTGCATGCGTAAGTATCTCGAAGGCTTTGGAGTAAAGGGTGTCTCCGGCAAGTATGGCCCCTGCCTCTCCCCATTTTACATGTACCGCAGGCATCCCTCTGCGGATATCGTCCCTGTCCATTATGTCGTCATGCACAAGTGTGAAATTATGCACCAGTTCCACGGCCACGGCAGCAGGGATCACTTTTATAGGGTCAGAGCCTACCGCTTCAGCAGTGAGTATCACGATGGCAGGACGAAGTCTTTTTCCACCGGCGTCCGGAAGATAACGTGCTGCCTTGTAAAGTTCTATGGGTCTGGAGACAGGGAGGTAGTCCTCGATGCCTTTGTCAACATGCACAGACCTTTTTTTTATCTCTCCAATTAAATCCATACTCATTCTCACTGTTTTTCTGGTTTTTATATATAATCACTCTTCTTCGATGTACAGTTCTTCGCCGTTCCGTAGCAGATGCAATGTATCGCCTAGGGAATATCCGGCATCTTCTGCCATCTGGATGTACTCGCTATGCATCTGTATGGTCCCGTGTGCAGGAATGACATGTTCGGGTTTGAGCATCCTGAGCAATTCCCAGTGGTCTTCCCTGTATGCATGTCCGGAAACGTGGACATCGTCATATATCCTGGCTCCTTTCATCTTGAGTTTCGTCTCAAGTGAGTAGCGGTTTGCCTGTGTCATCGGGTTTGGTATTATGTTTGCGGAGAAGATCACCCTGTCGCCTGTCTCTATCTTGAAAGGCGTCTCTCCGTTTGAGATCCTGCCAAGTACTGCACCAGGTTCTCCCTGGTGGCCTGTGACAACCGGGAGGTATTTGTCCTTGCCTTTTTCCATTATCTTTTTCAGTGCATTGTCGATCTCACGCCGATTGCCGTATATCTCCACGGTCTCGGGCAGGTCTATGTATCCAAGCTGGTGGGCGGTTGCCACGTATCGTTCCATGGACCTGCCAAGGAGTACGGGTATCCTTCCCATCTCGCCGGCGAACTGTACTATGGAGTTCATGCGGGCTATATGGGATGCGAATGTGGTGACGATCATGCCGACATCCGCTTCCTCGGTACCGAGGAGCACATCTTTTAACATCATGTGCGCGATCCTCTCGGATGGTGTCTTTCCGTTCCTTCCTGCGTTGGTGCTCTCGGTGATTAGTGCAATGACGCCTTCCTGGCCAAGCTGCTTGAGCCTTTCAAAATCAGGAGCCTCCCCTATTGTAGGAGTCCTGTCCAGTTTGAAGTCGCATGCATATATGATACTTCCGCTTGGAGTGTGGATCGCCAGAAACACAGTATCGATGATGCTGTGCTGTGCATTCACGAATTCAATGGATATGTCCTTTGTAATATCCATTGTGTCGCCTGCTTTTAACGCGATGATATTGTTCTTTACTCCGAATTTCCTCTCAGAATCTATCTGGTGCTTTATCAGTGCAGTGGTGTAAGGTGTTGCGATTATGGGTGCAGTGTAACGGTGTGCGAGTTTGGATATCGCACCTATATGGTCAAGGTGACCGTGTGTGCAGACGATAGCACGCACATTCCCATTGACATCATTCATTATTGTGTCGTCGGGAATAGCTCCCATCTCTATCAGTTCAAGGGAGTGCATGCGGTCTATATCTACATCCTCGTGTATCTGGACCCTGTCCAGGCGAAGACCCATATCAATGATTATTATATCCTCATTAATCCTGATCGCAGTCATGTTGCGGCCCATTTCGTTATATCCGCCTACTGCGATAATACCTATTTCAGTCATATATTATCCTCTTATATTTATAAAAAATGATTTTTATGTTATTAAACCTTTTTCAAATGACAGTTAAACTATCTGGAAATCACTCTTCTCAGAACGCAGTGCAAATTCTTTTGCATCAAAACCCCGAAGTTCGATATATTCCTTTGTCCATCCTGTTATTACTGTAGGGACTGAGTGCAGTTTCCTTATATCGCCACAACCGCAAAGGAACATTGCTACTTTCAGTTCTCCAAGTACCCTGGAGATACTTTCTTCAACTTCCTTTTTTCCTTTCATGGCCGGTTCTACAAAAGGCAGTGCAGCACTTGCTGTCGATGACCCAAGAGCGATGCATTTTGCTATGTCGAGGCCTGTCCTGATACCGCCGGTGGCAATAACCGGAAGTGAGACACTACATTCTATTATGCTCGAAACGGTGGGTATCCCGAAATCCCAGAAAAGTTCGCCCAGTAGTTCCGATATAATGTCTTCTCTTTCCCTCGCGCGGTATACTTCAACGCCTGCCCAGCTTGTCCCTCCTACACCGCCGACGTCTATGGCTGCAACACCTGCATCCTTTAACAATCTTGCGTCTTCCTGTGAGATCCCTGCTCCGGTTTCCTTTACGATCACCGGGGTTTTAAGACGGCATATCTCTCTGATGCTTTCCAGTGCACCAGAGGCATCCCTGTCCCCTTCCGGCTGTATGGCTTCCTGAAGGAAGTTCAGGTGTATTGCCATGGCATCGGCATCTATCATCTCTATTAATCTCTCAACGCCTTCAACGCCATATTGCTGTATCTGTGCAGCACCAATATTTCCATAAACGAATGCGCTAGGTGCCTTGTCACGGACGACCCTGAACGATTCTTCCTGCGCGGGGTCCTCTATAGCCGCCCTCTGGCTGCCAACGCCTATCCCCAGGCCAAGTTCTTCCACGGCAGCTGCAAGGGCTGCATTAATGGCCGTGGTCCCGGGGTGTCCTCCCGTAATGGAAGCTATCATGAAAGGTGCATTCAGTTCATTCCCAAGGAACTCCACGGACAGATCAATTTCATCCATGGAAATTTCTGGGAGGGCTCTGTGTACAAGCATGATATCATTAAATCCTGCTCCCATTCTCCTTGATTCCACAGGACTCGAGGCACATAGGTGAAGGTGTTCGATCTTTCTCTGTGAAGTACTCATGTTCCTGATCCTTAATATTCCGCTTTTGAGATTGCAGTGCCAATGTTCTTGCCGCTTAAAAAGCCTGAGACATTTCCGGCATGGCACGCGTTGAAAATGTATGAGGTGATATTTGATGATTCACTAAGGTTTAACAGTTCAAGTACCTTTCCCAGCATCCCGCCGGTAACGTCGGTACTTGCAGAACCGCCAATGAACTGTTTAATCTCTTCGAAGTTGGCAGGTGTGATCCGTTCAACAGTTCTGCCTTTCCCATCGAGCACTCCGTTCTCGGCACTTCCTATACCTATGCGTTCTGCCTGTAACTTGTATGCAAGATAGGGTACTATCTGATCTCCCGAGAGTACTGAAGTTCCAAGTTTCTCGTCCATCACAACATCTCCATGCAGAACGGGTACGAAACCACTTTCTAACATTGCGTGGATGTTTGTCAGGAACATATCCTTTATTCTGGCATCTTCGGAGACAACGCAGTTCATAGGATGCACTCCGATTGCATTTACGCCGGCATCGTTGAGAGCATCGACTACCGCTCCGTTCAGTTCTTTTACCGACAGATGGGTTATGATACTTCCCATGGGGTCGAATTTCCCATTCAGATCATAGCGTTTCGCCTGTGGATGTCCGAAAGAACCTGCACCGTGAACGATAACCAGTTTTGGATCAGATCCTGCTATTTCCCTTGCGATGCGTTCTATTTCTTCAGGTCTGGCAGTACCTATATCTTTTCCTTTGTCGGTTATGACACTTCCGCCGATCTTCAATATTGTAATGCCCTGATCATTTTTCATATTATGGCTCCAGCCTGACACCTTCATGTGTGTTTCTTGTGAGGATGGCTTCAAAACCGGCATCCTTTATCGCCCGGGCAACTGCGAAGGCGCCTGTTTCGTTTGCAAGTGCAACGATACATCCTCCTCCGCCTGCTCCCGTGATCTTTGCGGAGATGGCACCGGCATTTCTTGCCGCATATACCAGTTCTGACAGTTCGGCACCTCCGACACCGATGGCATCGAGAAGTCCCTGGTTTACATTCATAAGTCTGCCGATAGTCTGATAGTCATTTCTGTTGACATGATCTTCGGCGATGTGTGCCATTTTTCCGATATTGGTGAGTATGGGATCGACGATGTCCGGGAATTCCTGGCGCAGTTTTGCCACACTTGATACCAGTTCCTTTGTTGATGAGAATTTTCCGGTATTGCCGATGACTACCTGGCAATCCAGGCCTTTGAGTTTCCGGCGTTCCGGTATCAATACTACTCCGCCCATGGTACTCACATATGTATCAGTTGGGCTGGCATTCCCCTGTACTTCTCTTTCGATAGTATGTGCGATGTTCGCTATATCTTCCAGTTGCAGTCCGCATGTGAAAAGCTGGTTCAATGCCTGTATCGTTGCAACCGTTACGGCTGCAGAGGAACCGAGTCCCGAACCCACAGGAAGTTCGGATTCGATCCGGATTTTGACCCCTTCGATATTTCCATGATCTTTCATCTTCTCAATAGCTCTGGATACGTAGGGGTGGATCTCAAGATCAAGACCTGTCGTTCCGAGTACTGACTCAATGCTAATTGAGTCATGTTTTGCTGCCTGCACCCTGGTTCGCAGATCAATGGCACAACATATGGCACTTTGTCCATAAACAACTGCATGTTCACCGAACAGGTATACTTTACCGGGTGCAGAGCACGTTATCATATAGATCTCCAAACTACCTTGATGAATATCTCTTCATTCTACGACCAATGCAGCATATCCTACGACCTGTGAATAATCTCCGCTCACATCTCCGCTGTTCGCGTACTTGAGCAGACTGACATTGTTGGCACCTGACTCCTTTGCTGCTGTGAGCATGGCTGCTATCGGACCAAAGCCGCAGGCTGTGACATTTCGTTCTTCCCTTCTTCTATAGAATTCGGGAATGTCTTTCTTGATGATCGATTCTATCAGGTAGTTGTCATTATCCGCTGCTACCTTTGCAGGCTGATAATGTGTGAAGTCGCTGGACGCAATGAAGACAACACGTTTACCGGTTGCCTTTGCAGCCTTTGCGACCTCTTTTCCTACCTCGACAGCGGTCTCCTCATCCTGCAGCCCCATGCAGATCGGAAGAATCCTGAAATCATCTCCAAATCTGTACTGGAGAAAAGGTAGCTGTACTTCTATGGAATGTTCAAACCTGTGTGCCAGCTCGTCATAGTCCACTATGGTTCCTGCAAGGAGTTTTCCGATATCCCTGTCGGTCTCTGTTATTCCCAGAGGTGTTGTCCATGTATCCTGAGAAAGAGCTACTGCAGACCCGTATCCTGTATGGTTGGGGCCAAACAGTACGTAGGTATCTGCTTTCGGGAGTATGGCATAAGCATGTGCTGCAACCTCTCCCGAATAAACATATCCGGCATGGGGTACCACAGCACCTGTGATATCCCTTTCCCGGACCTCTATGTCTTTAAAGCATCTGCTAAGTTCTTTCTTCAGGTTCTTCGGATTCAATGGATAAAACTGGCCGGCAACTGTTGTTTGTCTCATACTACTGATCACCCCATAGCAATATACGGGTTTTTTCTATTTGTAGTATGCCTGTACAGCTGGTTGGTTTCAGACGCCTGCTTCGAATTTCTCAAGTTCGTAGTTGAACATTGAGTTGTTGGCCTTTGCAACCTCTCTTGCGAGCAGCCAGTAGACAAGTGAAAGTGCCTTTCTACCTTTGTTGTTTGTTGGTATGACCAGATCGACATTTGATGTCATGTTGTTGGTGTCACAGAGGGCTACAACAGGTATTCCTATGTCGTTTGCCTCTTTAATTACCTGTGCATCGCCAGTAGGGTCTGTAACGATAACTGCATCAGGTTCAAAGAAGTGCTCAACTGTCGGGTTTGTGAGTGTTCCCGGGATGAACCTTCCGACCATGGACCTTGCGCCAATTGCCTTTGCGAACATCTTTGCAGGGAACTGTCCGTACTGCCTTGCAGATACTACAAGTATCCTTGCAGGGTCGTATGCAGACAGGAAGTTTGCAGCCAGCTTGATCCTTTCATCAGTTGCCTGGATGTCGAGGACATAGAGCCCGTCGGTCCTTACCCTGTACACGAACTTCATCATGTTCTCGGTCTTCTGCTGGGTGCCGATGTGTACTCCTGCTGCAAGGTATTCATCTATCGGGACAAGTGAAGTGGTCTTCTCACCCTCACTTACTTCCTTTGTCTCCGTTGTTGTTTTCGCTTCACTCTCAACTTCTATGTTGTTATCTTCTGTAATCTTAATATCTTCAGTATCCATTCTATCACCTTAAGATTTATCTCTTTTTACTGTAATGGGAATGATGTCCATTTCAAACTCTTTTTTAGCAAGAAAAAGGGAATTTGTATTTTGATCATCGATCAGCACTGGTGCTCCCATTGAAATCTGTAATGATCTTGCTCCAATGATCCTTGCTTTTTCATACCTTGTATAGTGTTCTGCGTTCAATCGATCACCTAACGTACAATTCCGTAACAATAACAATTAAAATAGTTTGACCATAGGGACTATTGGCATTAAAACAGTTTCTTAACGAACAACCTTACTATGGTCTTTTAGTCAACTTCAATATGTCTTTATTCGGAATCCCTCCGAAAGTGGTTACACATCTTACGACAGGCTCTCCCAGCGTTTACCTGTAAGGGTATGGGACCGCTGAGATTTGAACTCAGGTACCGGCGTGATCCGCATGACTATCTCATGTCCCGAACGCCGAAGGATGGTCCAGGCTACCCTACGGTCCCTTACTGGTATGGAGCCAGTGTATCTACAAGTTGTACGTGGGAAAGAATCATCCTTCGACAACAGTATCTTGTGACACCGAGGTCATCAAGTACCGCGCCAGGATTTTCGCCATCCTGGACACGTCTTTTAAATTCTTCCCAACAGTTTGAAATTACCTTTCCGCAGGTAAAACACCGGACTGGAATCATTTGTTAAAGCTCACCTGTATGATTTCTGATACTTGGAACGTGCACCAGGTCCGCCGAACTTCTTGGTCTCTTTCTGCCTGGAATCGTTAACAAGAAGATTACGGTCGTATTCCATGTAAGTGTCACGGATCTCAGTATCGTTTGTCCAATCGACTATACCTCTTGCGATAGCAGTCCTGACTGCACTTGCCTGACCCATGATACCTCCGCCGTTGACAGTGACATCGATGTCAAGGGTGGCTGCAGTTTCGCCTGCGAGCATGACCGCTTCATCGATCTTCAATTTTGCGAAGAGGGGGTCATAGATCTCGAGAGGCTTCTTGTTTATGCGCACTCTTCCTGTTCCTTTCTTGACAGTTGCACGTGCTATTGCTGTCTTCTTTTTACCGGATGAAGTTACAACTTTAATGGACATTTCTTATTCTCCTCAGAATCTGGAACCCAATTTTGTGCTGACCTGCCCGAGGGTAAGGTACTTATTAGAACTCAGACGGTTCATATCTGCTTCTGCCACGCTGGTTATTTCCTTATCTTTGAATTCTGTCGGGACTCCTACATATACCTTGAGGCGTCCCATTGCATCCTTTCCTCTTGCGCGTTTGTAAGGAAGCATTCCCCTGACGGTCCTTTTCAGTATCCTCTCTGGTCTTTTAGGGAAGTAAGGCCCAAACTCGCGAGTGCCGATCTTCAGCATCTCGTCATATTCCCTCATGGTGGTGAGCCTGGAACCTGATATTACTGCTTTTTCAGCATTCACTATGTCTATCTGTTCGCCTGCAAGTAGCCTCTTTGCCACTGTGCTTGCAAGTCTTCCCATAATGAGTCCATCTGCATCGATAATTGTCATCATGATCACCTTACTGCAGAATCCTGATTCCTGATCCCTTTGGATTCTCTTCAAGGATCTGTTCTATGGTCAAACACTTTCCTCCAAGGCCGGTGATCTTTTCCTTTGCTGTTGAACTGAAGCTAAGTGCAGCGACAGTTGCGGCTTTACCGATCACGCCTGAACCCAGTACCTTGCCAGGTATAAGAACGGTTTCATTCTCATTTGCATACCTGTTGATCTTACTGAGGTTAACTTCAGCGTAGTTCTGCCTTGGTCTTTCAAGCCTGATTGCTACATCTTTCCAGATGAGCACATCGTTGTCACGGGATACCTGCTTAAGATATGAGACCAGCTTTGGTATCCTTGGATTGGTCTTTCTAACTATCTTTACCTGTGTTTTCTTGCTCATAATGTTCCTCCGCAAGATTATGTCTCACTCACGCATTCATATGCGTTCGAACATCCGTAAGGTGCCAGTAAAGTAAGAACATGGAATCTATCATAAGATAAATTCGTGACTTTGAATAACATTACTAGTACATAAAGGTTATGTATTCACTCTTTATTTAAAAGTTTATCATATATTTTTTGATAGATACCCTCTATGTCACATCCTTTCTCTTTTGCTACTATAAGGGCTGCTATCTCGATCTCCACCAGGTCTCCCAGTTTCTCCTGAAGGCTATTTATCTCCACGATAGCCTCCTTTTCACCTTTGCCTGTCCTTGCGGCTATCATGGTGATAAGTTCCTCTATAGGGGTATTTTCAGCAAGGATGTTCCCCGACGGCTTAAAACCATGTGGCAACTCTATCTTCTCAACTGCAAATGCAGGTACCAGCTGGTTTCCTTCAAGTCTTAACAGCCTGGAGCTGATGGCTTTATCCCTTACTCTGGAAGCGAGGTCAGGAGCCATCCATTTCAGGTCAAAGGAAAGTGCAAACTCAAAATCCTTGATGGAAAGGGAGGATGTTGCTTTTTTCTTGAAGGGCGTTGCAACAACCAATGTCAGTTCATCCATTTATGAACCACGTCTGAGCTCATCTATGATCGTATCTGCAACCCTGCCGCATTCAGTGCGCTTTTGCCCGTCGATGTGGTTTATTTGAAGTACCAGAAGTTCATTCTCAAGGATTGCGCGCACAAGGTAAATGTCGCCTCTGAAAGCAACCCGGTTGTATTTGCCGTCGAGATAACTATAGTTGAGATTGATCCTGAAATCAATTATCCCTTCTTTTTCTATGGTCTCGATGATCTCATCGACATTCTCATAGTTCAGGGGGGCGAAATCTATGCCGTTGGTTACGATCTCCACACGTATTTCCCTTTTTGCCTGTATCCGGTGGCCTCGCTGGGTCACGGATTCGGTGACAAACATCCCGAATTTGCCATCCATGTTCGCCATCACCTTTGTAAAAAAGGGTAGATCAGAATGGTAACGGTACTTCTGTTCGAATTCTACCTGCCTGTGAGGAAACCGGTGATATATTCGCTTTCTCATCATTTTAAACGATCATCTTCCGCCTTTGTAATTATATTACTACTTGTATTGCTAAATATATTACTTTAGGTCTTCAGAGCTTGATGAGTTTGGCATCAATGATCCCTTCTACGGACCTCATCTCCATGAGGATGGGTTCCGGAACCTCCGAGTCAACATTCAGGGCCATGATTGTCGTTCCGCCTATCTCAACTCTGCCGACCTGCATTCCTGAGATATTGATGTTGTTCTTTCCAAGCACAATGCAACATGGTCCGATCACGTTCGGCTTGTTGATGTGGTTTGCAACGATCATGTATCCCGATGGTGCTATGTCAACATGTTCGTCATTGATACTTATTATCTTCCCCATATTGCCGATGACGGTGCCTGTGACCGATTCAGTCTCATTGCCCCTTATAATCCTGATGCCGATCGTAGATGCATACTCTTCCGATGTCTCCGACTTGCTCTCGACAAGCTCGACTTTCCTGGATTTTGCGAGGGAAGGTGCATTGACATAATTAACACCGGACCCGAGAGCTACCTGGAGCATACCTTTCAGTGCTGCTACGGTGATAGGTCTTGTATCCTTTTCCGCGATCTCGCCATGGTAGCTGATCTCGATCCTCTCATAGTTCTTTCCCATTAGCTGGGCACAGGCACTGCTCATGGTCTCTGCAAGCCGGATGTATGGGGCGAGCATGGTCATGACCTCTGGTTTGACGGAGGGTATATTGATGGCGTTCTTTGCAGTTCCTCCATTAAGGACCGAAATAACCTCTTCGGCAACGGATACTGCAACATTTATCTGAGCTTCCTCTGTGGATGCGCCAAGGTGGGGAGTGACGATAAGAGTATCACAGTCGAGCAACGGGTTGTCAAAAGGAGGTTCATTCACGAAAACGTCCACTGCAGCGCCTGCTATCTTTCCGCTTTTAAGTGCTTCTGCAAGTGCTTCTTCATTGATTATGCCGCCACGCGCACAGTTGATGATCCTTGCATTGCTTTTCATTATGTCGAACTCGGCCTTGTCGACGATGTTCCTTGTATCCTTTGTGAGGGGTGTATGGACTGTTATGAAGTCAGCCTCTTTTGCTATCTCCTGTACGGTCCTTAGCTTGACCCCGAGTTCTTTTGCCCTTTCCTCTGAGATGAACGGGTCATATGCCAGAATGTCCATCTCCAGTCCCTGTGCTCTTTTTGCGACCTCGGCACCTATCCGTCCAAGACCTATCACACCAAGGGTCTTGCCATTGACCTCAACACCCATGAACTTCTTACGTTCCCATTTCTTTGACTTCAGTGATGAATTGGCCTGTGGGATATTCCTGGAAAGTGCAAGCATCATTGCGATGGTATGTTCTGCAGCTGAGAGCATATTACCCTCGGGCGCGTTGACAACGATAATTCCTTTTTCAGTGGCTGCTTCCACATCAACATTATCGACTCCGACACCTGCCCTTCCGATGATTTTCATTTTATCCGCAGCTTCAATGACCTTCCTTGTAACCTGTGTCCCGCTACGGATAACGAGGGCTTCGTAATCGGATATCTTTTCCACAAGTTCCTCTTCTGAGAGCCCGGTTAACACGTCAACTGTAAAATGCTGATTGAGTTTTGTCAATCCCTGTTCGGATAATGGATCACTGACCAATACTTTCATTCTGTTTATCTCCACAAGATCAATGTAATTATTCAATTATTCATAATGATTTATTCACAATGATTATTTCTATCTTTACGGTATGGAATTAACGTAACCATATGTATTATAATTGTCCGCAAGCAGCCCATAAGCCTTACGTTTTTATCTTAAAGGGCATCACTTCCAGATAGCAACTTTAGATATATCTAACTACTTAAAAACTTAAGCATTCGATAACGCATTGATCATATGCAGATTAGCCCTCCATAAAGGAAAGACTACGTGAAATCGGAACATATATATGGCATATATGAGGATTTTATATATTTACTATCAAACCAAAATATGGTGACTGTTAGAGAATAACATTATTTTTATAGGTGGTACATGAATCAGAAGTTCACGGATAAGAAGTTCACAGTAACTCTGGTATCAGCACTTCTTGCTCTTTTCGTACTGGTATGCTGTGATTTCGTGAACAGTCTTCTTTTAGGTAATGGGAGTTTTTTCAGTCAGCTGACACATATATCTTTAAAAGAGCTTTATATTCCCTCCTTTATTTTCATAATCTTTATGTTCTCTGGCATCACTGTTGCCGGTATGTCAACAAAGTGCGAGGTTGCGGAGAGAAAGGCATCAAAAAAGGACAGAGACCTCTTGATACTGCATTCTGCTACCTCAATATCCGCCAGTTCTCTCGATACCGATGCATTTTTACATAATGTGCTGAACGAAGTTCTTTCTTACATGGGAGCAAACTATGGTTTCATTCACATGATCAGGCATGATCTTGGCAAAGCTGTTCTGGTTGCGGATGCGGAGGCTCCTACCCAGGTAAAACGATCTATGGGTAGCATCTCTCTCGAGCATCCTTTGTTATCTGATATCCTGGAAATGGACAGTTCAGGCAAACAAGCCGGTAAACCTCTTGCTGTTACTATGGGCCTGGATATCGATCTCGGGATGAACTCCGGGAACTTTGTTGTTTTCCCGATGGTGGCACGTAACCAGACGATCGGCTTTTTTATGTTCTCCGTAGAACAGGACTGTCCGTTGAACAAAGAGGACCTGTATGTTCTTGAGAGTGTAGGTAAGCTGGCAGGTATTACGGTCGAGAACATAGAACTTTTAGAAAAAACGACAAAGGCCTACGAGGAACTGAAATCTCTTGACCAGATGAAGGATGAGTTCGTATCGAATGTGACCCATGAGCTCAAGACCCCTCTGATCTCCATAAAAGGTTACAGCGAGATCATGTATGAAGGCATGCTGGGTGAACTGAACGAAAAACAGCGGCACGGGCTGAAAGTCATCGTCTCGAACTCAGAACGCCTTTACAGTCTTATCGAATCGCTCCTGCATATGAATGCCTTCCAGTTCAAGAAACAGCATGTCTTCTCACCTCTCTGTTTAACAGATGTCCTGGAAAACGCTGTCATCAACCTTTCCTTCAAGATAGGGGAAAAAAGGATGTTCCTTGAGAAGAACTATAAAAAGAACATGCGTTTTGTCTACGGCAATACGGAGATCCTGAAACAGCTTTTCGTCTACTTGCTGGACAATGCGATAAAATTCTCCCCGGAATCGGCAACAATCGAAATATCCGTATCCGAGGAGAATGAATGGATGCATATCGAGATATCGGACAACGGTGTCGGCATTCCTGAGAACCACCTGCCAAGGATATTCGAACGGTTCTACCAGGTGGACGGCTCAATGAGCCGCAGCTACGGTGGCAATGGCCTTGGCCTCTATCTCTCAAAGAACATCGTTGAGGTGCACGGGGGAAAGATATGGATCGAAAGCACTGAAGGAGTGGGCACCACGGTCCATGTACTGCTGCCCGTCTATACAGAGAAGAATGAAAATGTGGAAAGTGTCCTGGTCGGAAATCTCTCTTAAGGACTCCTGCAGCCGGAACTCCTGTAACTGTTAGAAATAGCGCCTGTATCTCAATCGCTCTTGAATCTGAAATATACTCTTCTGTTGTTCTTGCCCTTGTTCTCTGCCTTGAATATCTCTATATGGGGTATCTCTCCGGTCCTTGAGACATGGGTCCCGCCGCAGGCCTGCCGGTCAACATCCTCTATGCTGATCACCCTGATCTCTTCTATATCAGGTGGGAAAGCATCCTTGAGCTTGACCACGGAAGGGATGCTGAAAGCCTCGTCCTTTGGCAGTATACTTATATCCACAGGGATATCGCGGTCGATGATGTCATTGACCTTGGATCCATAGGACTGCAGTTGTTCCCTGTCATAATCCTCAAGATTGAAGTCCACACGCGTCTTGTCCTCTGCCAGCTGGTTGCCACTGATCCTGGCTCCGGTCCCGTTGTGGATGACCGCACTCAGTATATGGCAGGCGGTATGGTATTTCATGAAAAGCTGCCTTCTTTCCCAGTCGATGATGCCCCTGACCCTGTCTCCTTCACGAAGCCCGGGTGCCGAAACCTCATGACTGATCTTCCCGTCGAACTTTCCGACAAAGGTAACAGGAAACCCTTCACTGCCACGCATGAGTATTCCGGTGTCATGGGGCTGCCCGCCAGAATTAGGGTAAAAGGCTGTCCTGTCCAGTACAACGAACCTGTCGTCCCTGACGCTCTCGACTATGGCCTCGAATTCCCTAAGATAACAATCTCTCAAATACAGTTCTTCCATATATCAGAGTACAGGACTCTTCAAATATACATTTTGCCGGATTGGTTCAGGGTATTTTTCCCTCTGCAAAAAAATCAAATAGTATCTACTTTTAATTTAAATGGACGATGCCAGAAGACAATACCCGCAATATCTCTATATACCCAATACTGACCGTAAACTTCATAGGTACTCTTGGCTTAAGCCTGGTGCTACCTTTCCTGGTTTTCCTTGTGACTGAATTCGAGGGAAATGCTTTTGTCTATGGTATTCTGGCTTCCATGTATCCTGCCTTCCAGCTAATAGGTGCACCTTTGCTCGGAAAATGGTCAGATATCTACGGGAGGAAGAAGATACTACTGTTAAGC
>JAWSUM010000047.1:0-21202 GCA_033549165.1 Methanolobus sp. | reverse complement strand
TCTCCGGGCCCATGAAGATACCTACCTGCTGGATCCTGTTCTTCTTTGCGGCACCTGATACATATACTTCCATTCCGCGGGTAAGTGATCCACTGAAAAGCCTTCCGGTTGCAACTTCTCCTGCGTGTGGGTCCATTGAAATGTCAGTGACCATGAACGCCAGATCTCCATTGGCATCTGCGTTCTTCATTGACTGTCCGATGGGTGTGGTCTTGTCGCCATGCCAGATGGCACTGACCCTGTCTTCCTGTGCCTGGATCGGGCTTGGAAGGAACCTGATAACCATATCGTTTATAGCTTCATGGAGGGGACATTTATCTGCAAGAGCCTTCATGTCCTCATCACGGCAGTAGTTGAAAACCTCATTAAAAGTGACTCCGGTCTTCTTCATCATCGGCACACTGATAGCCCAGTTATAGAGTGCTGAACCGAATGCAACAGTACCTTCTGCAGCATCGACCCTCCATCCTGCCTTGTAACGCTCTTCGTTCATGCCTTTGATGAGCTTGTTCACGTGGTCTATCAGCTTGCCGAGCCTGATCTGCATCTCCTGTGAGTCTACCTTGAGCTCGTTGATGAGACGGTCCACCTTGTTGATGAACAATACTGGCTTGACATGTTCCTTGAGTGCCTGCCTGAGTACGGTCTCAGTCTGTGGCATTGTTCCTTCAACAGCATCAATTACCACTACGGCTCCGTCCACAGCACGCATTGCACGTGTGACGTCACCACCGAAGTCTACGTGACCTGGTGTGTCAATGAGGTTGATGAGGTAGTCCTTTCCATTGTATTCGTGCACCATGGAAACGTTGGACGAATCAATTGTGATACCCCTCTGCTGCTCCTCTTCATCTGAGTCCATGAAGAGTTGCCTGCCAGCGAGTTCCTTTGAGATCATGCCGGCGCCTGCAAGGATGTTATCTGATAAGGTGGTCTTACCATGGTCAATGTGTGCAACAATGCCTATGTTACGGATCATTTCTGGTTCGTTCATAAGCGCTGTGACACGCTCAACCATCTTCTTTCTTCTACCCATGTTTATTCCCTTAAATCCTGATTTTGGCTAAGTGTAAAGATCAGTATTAACGTGCTGCCTTTGCGACTCTTTCCTTTGCATCCTTCCTGTTAATGGAGAAGCACTTTGCATCGCGGTTTGAAGCAGCTATTATCTCTGCTGCAAGGCAACTGGCCGCACTTTTCTTTGATTTGAAAGCTGCCTGGTTGGCACCCATTGTAATGAATCTCAGTGCAGTGTCCACACGTCTCTGTGATGATGTATCTACGGCCTTTGGTACGGATATTCCTCCGTATTTGAGCCTGACTACTTCTTCCCTTGGTCCTGCATATGCAATAGCTTCGACAAGTACCTGTACAGGGTTCTTCTGTGTCTTCGTGCTGATTATGTCAAAAGCATCCTCAACGATCCTGAGTGCTACCTGCTTCTTGCCGGTGTTCTGCTCATTGCGCATAACATTGTTTACAAGGCGCTCAACAATAGATATATCGGATTTGTTGAACTGCTGTCTGGCATGCTTTCCATTGCTGTGAGGAATTATCACTGGGTCAAGGTTCACAAAGCCCTTTATTCCAAGGTCAGCGACCTCTACCTCTGTAAAATCCCATTTGCCGAATAACTTGATCATGTAAATTATCTCCTTGGTTTTTCCTTACGGCCGATGACCATCTCATTGAGAGATACATTGTTCACTGCGATGACCTTGAAACGTACACCTGGGATATCACCCATTGCACCACCCATACGGCCACCAATCCTTTCTACTGT
The DNA here is from genome assembly GCA_033549165.1 of Methanolobus sp. Lineage (GTDB taxonomy): Archaea > Halobacteriota > Methanosarcinia > Methanosarcinales > Methanosarcinaceae > Methanolobus. The sequence goes on along the minus strand of JAWSUM010000047.1, from coordinate 19,419 downwards.
GACCTCATCGTGCTCGTCGATGAAGTTGATGGCACCGTCACCAGGGCAGAATGCTGATACCTGACGACCGTTCTTGATCAATTGTATTCTTACACATTTCCTGATGGCCGAGTTCGGCTGTTTTGCTTCGATACCTATTTTCTCAAGCACGATACCTCTTCCCTGAGGTGCTCCTCCGAGAGGGTCAGCTTTTACGTCGAGACCCAGTGTACGCCTGTTGTAACCAGGGTCTTTCCACCTTGCATTCTTGCGAACGCGCTTGAGGGTGTGAGCTGCATATTTTCCATTTGGCATTATTATGTCCTCCAATTATGTATTATGGTGAGTTGTTGGTTTTGCAATTATCATTGCAGGATAACGTCATCGATATCATGATGCCTTTTAGCAACAAGCTTGACTTTCTCGATGTTCTTTCCATTACGTCCTATGGCAAGTCCTTTGTCCTTATTGGATACTTCTACATAAGCTAATCGCTTGTCGTTTCGGCTCACAATATTCACTGATCTGACAGTTACCGGGCCGAATGCATTCTTGATAAATGTAACAGGTTCTTCGGAGTGTTCCACAAGATCGATATGCTTATCCACAGTTTTTTTCATCCGGTTTATGTGATCTCCATTCTTTCCTATGGCAGCGCCCATGTCGCCTGCCTTGATCACATATATTATGCGCCCGTCATCGATTATACAATCCTTGACCGTTGCTCCCGTCAGTTTTTCAAATAATGCAATATATCTGATCCCTTCTGTAGACAGCTTGATCTCACTCAAGTAAGGCAACTCCCTTTTAAGATGCAGCTAGTATGTCAGATTCGCCGCTGTCAAGGATGGCCATTGCTGCAATGATGAAAGGCTTACCGCATGCTGGTCCAAGTTCGGTACCCGGGCCCGGGTAATTCAGTACAGGTACATTTGTGCTCTCTACCTTCTCTCTGATCTCCTGAGGGCAGTTCGCAGCTAGTACTATCATCTTCGCTTCATTCTTCATAGCAGCATCAACGGTCCGGTTTGAGCCGATTATGACTTTTCCGGTCCTGATGACCTTGATAAGTGCTTTATCAATATTAATATCCATTTAGATCAACTCATTTATAATCAATTTGAGATTTGTATTCTAATAAATGATTCCTTATATGTAGTTTCTGGTTGTTCTTCCTAAGCAACATCACATTGTTTATCTGGAAATTAGGTGTACGTCGCCGGTACCAAGTTTAATTGGCTGGCCAACGATGATGTTCTCTGTCACACCGTTGAGTTCGTCCCTGTCACCACGCATTCCTGCGTCAAGCAGGTGGTTGACTGTAACCTCGAAAGCTGCACGTGCGAATACACTGGCCTTCTCACCTGAAATTCCGTGTCTTCCGATCTGCTTCACTTCGCCATCAGAGCACATGATGTCCGATACAAGCATGATGTGCCTGATATCGACAGTAAGACCCTGCTCGGAAAGTGTGTTTGTTGCTTCAGTAATGATTGCATTCCTCGCAGCTTCGATGCCGAAGACATCATAGATCTCTCCAATGTTATTGGTGTATGTCCTGGTGACGTCCACTCCATCTATCTGCAGTACCTCTTTAAGCTGTGAACCTTCAGTATAAAGTGTGTATTCCTCGCCATCCTTCCTGATAACAACCCTCTTGATACCTTCGATACCTTTGAGGGTAATGCCGTGAATGTTTTTGGCCAGTTGCAGGAGTTCCCTGTATGAAGGGGAATTAGGTGTCAGTATTACCTGGTTTTGAACATTCCCTGACACAGTGACCATCACATCAAGTGAATCCCTGAGCTTGTCTGCGATCTCATCTGCTGAGAGGGACCTATGCATAAGTGTCTTTTCGTGCAGGTCAATTATCAGTTGCATATTTGCAAGGTCAGTGGTGATATCGGCAAGATGTTCGATGTGGGTTGCCTCTATTTCCCAGGCAAGCACACGGGCCATGTCCCTGTCGGTCGCATATCCTTCTTCAAGTGCTATCGTCATCATTGGCGTACTTGGTTGCTTCCTTGCGTCCACGATCTCAATAAGACGGGGTAGTCCGAGTGTGACGTTAATTTCGGCCACACCCGCGTAGTGGAATGTACGCATGGTCATCTGTGTACCTGGCTCACCAATGGATTGTGCTGAAACAACACCCACCGCTTCACAAGGTTCGACACAGGCATACTCATAACTTTCCATAAGACGCTCGATGATGTCTTCAAGTTCTTTCTTTGTGACACCGACCTTTATGGCATCTTCTTTCAGGGTCTTCTTTATATTCAAAGGAAGATCGAGGGTATCGATCATCGCATCTATTGTTGCTTCACTGATGCTCATTTTCAGTTCACCTCCCTTCCGGTGACCATCCTGACTATCCGGTGTACGGCCTCAGGCTTACTGTAATCGCTCTTGGTGGAGTCGATACCATCTTCACCATACTTGAACTGTACGACAACGCCACGTGTTTCACGAACGGAGCCATCGTACTGTACCTCAAGGTCCTGTAGTGCATTCACAAGTCTTCTCTGCAGGTAACCGGATTGTGATGTACGGACCGCAGTGTCCACAAGACCTTCACGACCACCGATCGCGTGGAAGAAGTATTCGGTCGGATTCAGGCCACTCTTGTAGCTGGCCTTGACGAAACCGTGTGCATCCGCCCCCAGGTCACCCTTGTCAAAGTGCGGAAGGGTCCTTCCTGAGTAACCCCTCCTTATCCTTTCACCACGAACCGCCTGCTGTCCTACACAGGCCGCCATCTGGGTAAGGTTAAGCATTGAACCTCTTGCACCTGACTTAGCCATTATCACAGCTGAATTCTCAAGACCAAGCTGCCTGCCGGCAATGTTACCGGTCTGGTCCCTGGCCTTACCGAGTTCCTGCATGATCTTCATTTCAATGGTTTCTTCAAGTGTACGTCCTGGCAATGCTTCCAGTTCCTTTGCCTCATAGGCTTCGATCAGACGCTTGACGTTCCCTTCTGCCTCATTGAGCAGGTTTGCTATCTGGGTCTTGGCCGTGATCGGTATGTCTTCATCACTGATACCGAAACTAAGTCCGGTCTTCATGACGCCGCGTATTGCAAGCCTGGTGAAATCGTCCACGAACTTTGCACCTGCCTCTGAGCCGTATTCCTTTACCATCTTGTCAAGGATCTTGCCCTTGAAAGCACCGATCGATTGTTCGTCGATGGTTCCGAGGATCATCTCTCCGTCCTCGATCACCACATAAGCATTGTATTCGCAGTCCCTCTTTTTACAGATATCACACTTGAAACATACCTGTGCCGGAAACTCCAGGTAGAGTCCCTTTGGCAATATCTGACTGAAGATCTGCTTCCCGTTCCATAACGGTTCGCCATCTTCTGAATAACTTGAAGGTTCGGGAAGGACCCTTACATCGGATTTTCTGAGTAATTCCAGTGCTGCGTTCTTTGTGATCTTGTTCTCATTCCTGGTCAGCAGGAACAATCCCGAGATGTGGTCGTGTATGCCACCGATGATAGGACCTCCGAAACGCGGGGACAGGATATTTTCCTGCACCTGCATGAGAATGCTGGCCTCGGCCCTTGACTCCTCGGTCTGGAGAACGTGCATGTTCATCTCGTCACCGTCAAAGTCAGCATTGTATGGAGGACATACTGCAGGGTTCAGCCTGAATGTCTTGAACGGGAGGACCTTTACCCTGTGGGACATGATACTCATCTTGTGCAGTGATGGCTGCCTGTTGAAAAGGACGATATCTCCATCCATTAGCTGTCTTTCAACGGTCCAGCCGAGCTCCAGTTTCTCGGCAAGCTCTTCCTTATTGATCTCGGATACCCTGATACGTCTTCCATCATCGCGGATAACGTAATTGGCCCCCGGGTGGACATCGCTTCCGCGCTCTACGTACATGCGCAGCAGCTCGAGGTTTCTTGTGGTGACTCTTTCGGGTATCGTCATCTGTCTTGCGATCTCAAATGGCACACCGACCTCGTTGATGCTCAGGTTCGGCTCAGGTGATACCACAGTACGTGCAGAGAAATTCACACGCTTGCCTGACAGACTTCCTCTGAACCTTCCTTCCTTACCTTTAAGACGCTGTGTGAGCGTCTTCAGTGGCCTTCCTGACCTGTGCCTCGCGGGTGGTACTCCGGACACCTCATTATCAAAGAAGGTTGTCACGTGGTACTGGAGGAGTTCCCACAGATCCTCAATGATAAGCTGTGGGGCACCAGCATCGCGGTTTTCCTGGAATCTCTGATTGATACGGATAATGTCCACAAGCTTGTGGGTGAGGTCGTCCTCACTGCGCTGACCGGATTCAAGGGTGATGGACGGCCTGACTGTGACAGGTGGTACCGGAAGTACGGTAAGGATCATCCATTCGGGTCTTGCACTTGAAGGGTCCATTCCCAGGACCTTAACGTCCTCATCGGGAATGTTCTCAAAGCGGTCCCTTATCTCTGTAGGGGTCAGCTTGTGCCCGTCCTCAATGTAATCGCTGGGTTTCTCGAACTTGATCTCTTTCTGCTCGGAAGAGCAGTACGGGCACACCTTTGTCTTGCGGGCTTCCTTGAAGACCTCGTTAACGATGTCGTCAGGAAGGTGTCCCATTTCCTTGGCACTGTCAAGTTGTGCAAGGAACTCATCCTTCTTGCCAGCTTCAAGCAGCAGCCTGCTGCAGTTGTGGCATATGGATCGGAGGGCCTTACGGATGGTCTTGTTGAAACCCACATGTATAACAGGGGCAACAAGCTCTATGTGTCCAAAGTGACCCGGACATTCGCCTGCACGGCTTCCACATGTCTTACATTTAAGACCCGGGTCAATGACTCCGAGCCTGAGGTCCATGAGTCCCATGTCGATCGGGTAACCGTCATCATCATAGGTATCTGCAGTGATGATGGAGGTAACACTCATTTTCCTGACTTCACGTGGTGATAACAAACCGAATTTGATAGCACCTATCCTTTTAGGAATTGATGGCAGATCTTTCATATTGTATCACCTCACACAGCATCCTCGAGCTGCAGCCTGGGAGCCACACCAAGGGACTTGATCTCATCGAGTAATAATTTAAATGCATAACTCATTTCCACCGGGTGGATATCGGTCTCAGCACCACAGTTCGCACAGTATCTGACGTTCCTCTTCCTGTCGAACGTGGCGATCATTCCGCAGTGACCGCAAACAAGCTCCACTACTTTGTCCGATTCATCCAGTAATCTTTCTTTCAATGTCATTGCAGCGCCGTGGCCAATAAGCACATCACGCTCCATTTCTCCGAAACGCAGACCTCCTTCACGGGCACGCCCTTCGGTTGGCTGGCGGGTGAGCACCTGTACGGGTCCACGGGACCTTGCATGCATCTTTGATGCTACCATGTGGTGCAGTTTCTGGTAAAGGATGACTCCGACAAATACGTCAGCCTGGATCTTCTTTCCGGTTACTCCGTCAAAGAACACTTCCTTGCCCGTGTGTGCGAATCCCTGTTCCTTAAGCCCTGCACGCAGGTCGTCCTCATACTCTCCTGAGAATGCGGTTGCATTGATACGTCTTCCTTCCATGGAACCGACTTTTCCTCCGATCATCTCAAGCACGTGGCCTACGGTCATACGTGAAGGGATTGCGTGTGGATTGATCACAAGGTCAGGGACCATTCCCTTTTCAGTGAACGGCATGTCCGCGAAAGGTACTATCAGTCCAATAACACCTTTCTGTCCGTGTCTGGATGCGAACTTGTCACCGATCTCGGGGATTCTCTGATCCCTTATCTTTACCTTTGCAAGCCTTGTACCATTGATGGATTCCGTGAGCAGTACCGTATCAACGATACCTTTCTCATTGGATCTCATGGTGATCGCACTTTCCCTGCGCTGTTCCACAGTGATGCCGAAATCGGACTGTTCCTCAAGGAAACGCGGAGGACTTGTCTTTCCGATAAGTACGTCGTTTGGTCCGACAATGGTCTCGGGGTTCACAAGACCGTCGACGTCAAGGTTCGCATAGGCCTCTGGGCTGCGTGCACCCCTGAACTCGGAGTCGGGGATCTCGAACTTGTCTTCCTGTCCGCCGGGATATCTTCTTTCCTCGCCTTCGAACGTCCTGAGGAAGTGGCTCCTTCCAAGACCCCTTTCAATGGAACCCTTGTTGAACACCAGTGCATCTTCAATGTTGTGTCCTTCGTAGGACATGACAGCTACTACGAAGTTCTGTCCCGCAGGCCTTTCATCGAAGTGGATGGCCTCACAGGTCTGGGTCCTGACCATTGCTTTCTGAGGGTAATGTAAAAGATGCGCACGGGTATCAGGTCTAAGCTTCGTATTGGATGTGGATACGCCGATACACTGCTTTACCATCGCTGCACCCATGGTGTTACGTGGTGATGCATTGTGCTCGGGATAAGGTACCATTCCGGTACATATGCCCAGCATCAGGCCTGGATTGATTTCCAGGTGGGTGTGATTAGCAATGATATCCTCGCCATAGAGGGCAATGAACGCATTCTCTTCTTCCTCTGAATCAAGGAACTCTATTTTTCCTTCGTTGAGAAGTTCCTCAAATGTCAGTTCACCCACTGCTATCTTTTCCTGTTCTTCCTGGCTGACGAGGGACTTCCCATCCTCCACGATTATGAGTGGTCTTCTTGCACGCCCCATATCCGAGTTGATTATTACCTCATGGATATCTTCATACAGGGTCACGTTGATCTGGCTGGAAACAAGTCCTGCCCTGCGCTGCTGTCTGATATTCTCCACAAGATCGACCGGATCAGTGTGTGTTCCTATCAGTTCTCCGTTCAAGAACACTTTTGCTTCATTCATCGAGATTGCCTCCTACGCTGTCATCCAGTGAATCCGAATAGTTCGCATACCCGACAGCCTCTGAAGCTTCATCATCTGTATGCTGGATGCTGTCAAGTTCTTCAATGTAGTCTTCCAGTTCTCCATCGTAGCCTGGTACCTTCATGGTTGCAGAATGCAGTACTGTTGGTAAGACGCCCAGGTCATGTAATACGGTCTTGATGACCCGGTCATTATCGGTTCCTGTGGAGAGCTCTACCATCTGCGCGAAGTTCTTCACCAGTCCACAGTTAGGACCTTCAGGGGTCTCTGAAGGGCATAACCTTCCCCACTGTGTAGGGTGCAGGTCACGGGCTTCGAAGTGTGGCTGTGCCCTTGAGAGGGGAGAGATCACACGTCTCAGGTGGGAGAGTGTCGATATGTAATCGGTCCTGTCAAGAAGCTGTGACACACCTGTCCTGCCGCCTACCCAGTTCCCTGTTGCAAGCGGGTGCTGTAATCTGTCGGTAAGTACGTCTGCCCTTACAAGTGTGATAACATTGAGCTCACGGTTTCTCATGTTTGCCCTTTCAAGCTGGTATTTTATGTCGCGTGAGAGCCTGTTGAAAGCTACCCTGAAAAGATCTTCCATCAGGTCTCCTGTGAGCTTGAGCCTTTTGTTTGAATAGTGGTCCTTGTCATCCTCTGACCTTTTACCAAGAGCAAGTTCGAAGCATGATTCTGCCATTCTTCCCAGGAAGTTTGCCTTTGCCACTCTGTTGTTAGGTTCATTACCAAGGTGTGGCAGGAGGTACCTGTCAATAACATAATTGGCACGCTTTATCTGGTAATCCCTGGCCTGTCCGGAAGCTACGCGGGAACCTATCTTCTCCATGGCTTCTTCCATGGTATCGACTTCCGCTTCTTCAAGGTTCTCGAACATGAACTTCATGATCTCAGGGTCGGTGGACACGATCTTGACAAGGTCCTCGTCGGTCTCAACACCGAGTGCCCTCATAAGTGTGATGAAGTTGACACGTCCGGAAATGGATGGGAATGAAACCTCAAGGAGTGATTTTCTTCCTCTTTCCACGACCACAAGTGCCCTGTAACCTCTTCTTTGGGAGAATACCTTTGCAACTTCGATGGTGTCCCCGTACCTTTCTCCGAACTCAGCGAGTATCTTGTTAGGGGCAAGGTCCTCGAGCGTCATGACAACACGCTCGGTTCCGTTTACGATGAAGTATCCTCCCGGGTCAAGGGGATCTTCTCCGTATTTGACCATTTCCTCATCAGTCAGGTCCTGCAGGTTACAGATGTTGGACTTGATCATGACCGGAAGCTGGCCAATCTTTGCTTCCTGTGGTTCCTTTTCTTCCTCGCCTTCTACTACGCTCATCTGAAGGTAAAGCGGGGCGGAGTAGGAGAGGTTCCTGAGCCTTGCTTCGTTGGGGTAGAGTCTTTCGATAGCTCCGTCAGCCTCTTTTACAATAGGGTTCTCGACCCGTATCTTTCCCAGTTTGATGTATGTATCTTCAAGGTCCGTTTCAATTATTTTCTGTTCATCGATTATCTTCTGAAGCCCGGTCTCCAGAAACTTATTGTAAGAATCGATGTGATGTTGCACGATTTTATCTTTCGTGAAAAATGAGTTCGCAATCTGTCCTTTACTTAACGCTATGATAGCACCCTCTTTCTGTAATTAATGGTATCGTGAAAAAAAACATAATGATAATGTCCTTGTTTGCTTGTAAAATGCATGTTCTGATTTCATGCAATGACAAGTCTATAATAAAATGCCTCGCCGGCGGTCTGACTCTTTCGGGTAATCCTGACAACTTCACCCGCCTGCGCTCCAATCTCTTGTATAACAGGATCTTCAACTTTTACCTTTGGGAGTTGTTCTTTCCCGATATTGTATATTTTTAAAACAGCTTTTAATTCTTCTTCCGACATGATCTCATGTTTCGGGATTAACTCATGGTCGAGCAGGCTAAACTTTCTCACTTAATTTCCTCCCTCAAAAATGTGAACGTGAACACTCCGTGCAAATGTGGCGGGCTCGTAGGGATTTGAACCCTAGGCCGTCTGGTTAAAAGCCAGACGCTCTGCCTGACTGAGCTACGAGCCCATTCTGATCTGGATGGTTTTTGCTGGAGGTACTGCACGTCCTTTCTTCGGTGTAGCGGTGACAAAAGGAACCCATGGTATAAATACCTTGTGGGTGCATTTGCCGTTGCTGCAATCTTCATCCTGTAATGTTATTAGACTATTTATATTTATTTGTTTTCAATTTTATTTATATCATATTAAATAATTAAATCTCATAATGTATATATATGATTAATCAGGGTTTTTATACTGTACATGAGATTTTCTCCCTGAAATATCTTCCTTACTATTTCCCAGTCATGTTTTTCCATTGCAGAAGCATTACTCGGTCAAAATATCAGGTATGCCGATTTCACCCGGTAAAGAAGATGATAAAAAGAAAAAGTGCATGGATGCGGTTTTATGTACCGCATGACCAGCTGCCCATGTATTCTGCCTGCTCCGGTGAGAGTTTATCCAGACTTATTCCCATGGACTTCAGTTTCATCTCTGCAACGCTTATATCCAGTTCACGGGGAACGGAATGCACGCCGTTCACCAGTTTGTTCTCTGCAATGTATCTCACGCAGAGTGCCTGGTTAGCAAAGCTCATATCCATTACTTCAGCAGGATGCCCGTCGCCGGCAGCGAGGTTCACAAGCCTGCCCTCGGCAAGCACGTTAACTTTCCTGTCACCAAGGTCATATTCCTTGATGTTCTTCCTGACAGTGCGTACTGACTTTGCCATCTTTTCCAGTTCCTCAAGATTTATCTCAACATTGAAGTGACCTGAATTGGCAAGGATGGCACCGTCCTTGATTACCTCGAAGTGTTCCCTGGTGAGTATATCCCGATTGCCTGTGGTGGTGAGGAATATGTCTCCTATCTTTGCAGCCTCTTTCATCGTCATGACCTCGTTCCCGTCCATACGGGCTTCCAATGCTCTTATAGGGTCGATCTCGGTAACGATGACGTTTGCCCCGAGTCCTCTGGCACGCAGTGCCGCTCCTTTTCCGCACCATCCATATCCGCCGATGACCGCATTCTTTCCGGCAATAAGGAGGTTCGTGGTCCTCATTATGCCATCCCAGGAGGACTGTCCTGTGCCGTAGCGGTTGTCAAAGAGGAACTTCGTCATGGCGTCATTGACAGCAATAACAGGCATCTTCAGGGCACCTTCCCTTTCCATGGATTTCAGCCTGTGGATACCGGTGGTCGTCTCCTCACAGCCTCCGAGAATAGTTGCAAGCATATCAGGACGTTCTGTATGCATTTTGAAGATAAGGTCGGCACCATCGTCAATGGTGATATCGGGCCCGAAATCAAGGACCTTGTCTATGGCTTCATAATATTCTGTAGTAGAACAGTCGTAGGTTGCATGACAGTCTATACAATTGCGGGTATCCAGTGCAAGTGAAACATCATCCTGCGTGCTCAACGGGTTGCAGCCGGTAATGGCAACTTCTGCTCCGCCTGCCGCCAGTGTCTCTACAAGCACAGCGGTCTTTGCTTCCACGTGCAGTGCCATTGCGACCCTGTGTCCTTCCAGGGGTTTTTCCTTCTCGAACTGTTCCCTCACCGATGCAAGGACTGGCATGTGACTGCGAGCCCACTCTATCTTCTGATTGCCGGACTCGATCATTTCATTATTACTCATTTTATCTCTCCTCTGATTATCTGGATATTCATTGCTGTGTATACTTCTTTGTCTGATATTTAAGAGTTGATTCTTGAGACCAGTTCCTTTGAAGTATTTTCCATCTTCTCAAGGATACTTTGCTCATCAAGGCAGTTAATCCTGTAATCCTCCATCAGTATCTTCCCGTTGACTATTGTGGTCTTTACATCCTTTCCGCATGCAGCATAGACCATGTGTGATGCAATATCATATGCCGGGGTAAGATGAGGCTTTTTCATATCAACGATTATGAGATCTGCGTTGTATCCTTCCTTCAGCATCCCGCTCTTTATGCCCAGGGCCTTTGCGCCGTTCACGGTTGCCATTTCAAGCACCTGGCGTGCAGGCAGGACCGTCGGGTCCATGATACTGATCTTCTGGAGCAGTGCTGCTGTTTTCATCTCCTCGAACATGTCCAGATTGTTGTTGGATGCGCATCCGTCCGTTCCAAGTGAGACATTGGCCCCCACGGCAAGCAGCTTCGCAACAGGTGCTATCCCCGATGCGAGCTTCATATTGCTTGTGACGTTGTGGGAGATGTTCACCTGATGTTCCGCAAGTATCTTTATGTCACCATCGGACAGCCAGACACAGTGGGCAGCAAGCACATCAGGTCCCCAGAAATCAATATTTTTAAGGAAATGTATTGAGCACATCCCGAACTGCTCTTTCATATAATTAAGTTCGGCCTCGGTTTCCAGGACATGGATATGTATACTTACGTTATCCTTCATGGCCTGTTCCTTCACTCTGATAAGGAAATCCCTGCAGCATGTATTGGGTGCATGTGGTCCGTACATAGTGGTTATCCTGCCATTGGCTTTCCCGTGCCACTCTTTGACGAACCTGCTGCCTTCTTTAAGCTCGGCATCTGCTTTCTCTTTGTTACCAAAGTCTATCATTCCATAGGAAAGTGCTGCCCTCAAGCCTGATTCTTCAACTGCCTGCGCGACCCTGTCCATGTGGATGTACATGTCAGCAAAAGCTGTTGTCCCGGACCTTATCATCTCCAGGCATGCAACAAGTGTCCCTACATATATGTCTTCATCAGTGACCTTTGCTTCCGCCGGCCATATGTGGTTCTCAAGCCAGTCCTGCAGTGGCATATCATCGGCATACCCCCTGAACAGTGTCATCCCTGCATGGCAGTGGGTGTTTATCAGTCCGGGCATAACAACGCCGCCTTTGGCATCAATTACCTTTTCAGCAGCACTCTTCGTCGAACTGCCGACTTCCTTGATGATGCCGTCCTCGATAACCACAACCCCGTTCTCAATGTCTCCTTTATCAGGGTCCATCGTAAGTATGTAAGCATTCTCTATAATGATATCAGCCATCTTTACCTCTCCTGACCTGTTTCCCTTTTAAGTTCTTCAAGATACAGGTGCATTATCCTTAACCGCTGCTCTGCGATCTCTCTTGCAGTTTCCGTGTTAAGTCTGTCCATTATCTTAAAAGGTTTTCTTTGCATATAATCATAGAATCCGTCAAAAGGGTCCTCTGTATAGGCATTCATGGAGGTTTCCTTTATTATGCCGATACTATGTTTCAGCGCCCTCAGGGCTCCCATGGAGACAAGTGAGCGGAATATCCCGACTGCTCCCAGCGCATCCAGTCTGTCGGCATCCTGAAGTATGCAGGCTTCGATGGTCGCTGCTTTTAAACCTCTGCTGAACCTGTGGGTCTGGATACAGGATGTCACATGGTCTATCACATTGACATCCACGCCTTCGGAGGACAGGAATTCGCGTGCTATCTCCGCACCGTACTCAGCATGGTTGCCTCCCTCCTGGTGTTCCTTCACAATTCCTATATCATGCAGCAATGCCGCAAGGCGTAGTACCTGGAGGTCACCGCCTTCCTTCTCCTGTATCTGCAGGCAAAGGTCCTCCACGCGTTCTATGTGCGAGATATCATGGGTGCTTGGCTCGTCAGCCAGTATCTCTGCGACAAAATACCTTGTGCGATCAATCAGATCCATTGGACCCCTCTATCCTCAGACTGCTGTTTCAATCTTTCCTGGATCGCATAGAGCGCATCGGGAATTACCTTGCTGTTGTCGTATGCGTCGATGACTTCCTGGAGAGATTGTCGGCTGTCATTCTTCATGTCCTTTGCGAACTGTGTCATGTTCTGCAGTGCGCGGGTCACATTATCCACAATAGACACCGTTGCGCTAAGCGATGTCCTTGAGAGCGGGTTCAGGTCGATGGCAATCACAATCTTTCCCATTTCCACCAGTTTCTGGCAACGGTCGCCGTCCTCCAGTGGCACCAGCACCACATCGGCACTGAAGATGCCCTCCTCATCCACGATAGCCCTGTCATGGGAGAGGTCAAGTCTCTTGTCACCCTTGCCTCCGAGCACTTTTCCCGCGCCATTGGCTTTGAGGTGTTCTATTATCTTGTGTACCCTCGCATCACTTCTGTGGAACAGGTTCACTTCAAGGGTGGCTCCGGTAACATCCCCCAGCGCCACAAGGCTTTCGGGAACAAGGGCTGCGGTGTTCCCGTTCACGGAAAGGATGGGATTTTCTGCAAGGAGTATATGAGCTACAGCCGCACGTTCTGCAAAGGCAGCAGACTCTGTAGTACGTTCCCCGATCAGGTAATCGAATGCTTCACCTCTTCCCTGAGCCACCAGTCCCTGCTGGCTGGTGATGCCCATGTGCACTCCTTCTACTATTTTTTCCCGGGTGATGAGGGACTCATATCTTGGATGATCCCTGGGAATTCCTGTCATTTATGCTCGTATCTCCCGATTTCACTTCGATTTATTTATTGCTTATTTGCCTGTATCCAGTATAAGTCCCTGGTCAGTCGGAACTATCATTGTGGATATCTCCTGACCCTGAAGCATTTCGATGTACTTGTAATCGATAAGGTTGGGGTTCTTTGACAGTTCCTGGTTGATTATGCGCAGTGCCTCAGCCTCACCATGGGCCTTTGCAATGGTCGCATTTGCAACACCGTTGGCTTCGATTATTTTGCGCTCAGCTTCAAGCTGTTCCTTTTCCTTAACGAAGATCATCCGCTGGGCTTCCTGGTCTGCCTGGAGTTTTGCCTCAATGGCTTCTGCAACCCTTGTTGGCAATACGACATTCCTTACCAGTACTTCTTCCACAATGATGCCATCGCTTCCCAAAGCATTGTCTATATTGGTCAGCATTTCTCCGGCTACAAGCTGCCTTTGCTCTCCATAGACCTGCAAGGCGGTTTTGGTCGATACTACTTCACGTATGGATGATCTTATCGTAGGTCGTATTATCTTTTCAGCATAGTTGGTTCCCAGTTGCTGGTGCACATTGCTTACCTCATCAGGCATTAATCTGTACCTGACAGTGATATCCATTCCCAGTGTGAGACCTTCGACTGAAAGGGCTTTTATCTGATCGTCTCCCTGTACTTCTCCTTCGGATGTTACTCCGCTCATGGTATATGTTTCACTTCTGACGGAATACTTGGTAACGCTTACCCATGGAGGGACTATATGCAAGCCTTCGCCGAGCTCGTCTCCCTCGACACCGCCGAACTGGTTGAACTTCACTCCTACTTCTCCGGCTCCGATGGATACGAATATCGAGCCGAACATCACTGAAAATATTATCAGCAGGATAAATATGACTGCAATTGAGCGGAATATCTTGCCGAATATCGGCGGTATCTCTTTGATAGGGATGTCCGGAATTCCCTTAGGGGGTTTTGGGTCCCATTGTTCTTCAATGACCATGTTTTTACTTCTCCATTTTTCCTTCGAATATTTTCTTCCAGTGAATTATGATCGAGCACTGTAAATAGGTTTGTGCTATCTTCATTTTTCACATAAGTTTTATGCTGCCTGTATTGATCCTGTAATGCAATACGTTCCCAAACTCTGAAAGCGCGTCTGCTATCTCATTATCTCCTGATCTTTGTGTTATCGCGAACACAGTATTTCCCAGCATTGCCTGGGCTGCGATCCCGCCTGCAGATCCCACAGCTTCGATAGCATCGATTATCTTTTGGCTGGCCAGGCCGGTATCGATGGAAAAATCCCGGGAGCAATGCATGAAATTCTCCAGCGTGGGTCTTTCCATGAGTTTCTTCATGGCAGACCTTCCTGCAAGGGTGATTCTCTCAACGATTTCTTTGCTGCCGATTACCGATGATGTGGACAGTTCGCCAAGTACGACACACCATACATCCTGTTCGCTGACGGGGATCCTGTCATATATTCCTATGCCTGGTGCACCTGGTGTTTTTCTTATCACCACCCCGCCCGACGACTGGGCTGCAACATCCCCAAGTCCGCTGCTGTTCTTCACTTCCGCGACATGCGCAACCTGGTTAAGCCTGTTGGCTGTGAGATTCAGGCCGAGTGCAGAATTGAGAGCATAGGCCGTTCCCAGGGCACCTGCTCCCGATGCACCCAATCCCGACCCGATGGGTATCCCTGCTTTACTTTCAACTTTTACCGGCCTGTCGGTAAGTGTTTCAATAACAGTACGGATGGTCTTTCCCTCAACTTTAATATCGTTGAGTATGATCTCCGTATCTTCTACATCTTCCCCGCAAATGACCTTTGTCTCAATGCCTGCATTGAGGACAATTCCGCATCCTGTGGACCCTTTATGCAAGGGGTCACTATAGTCATGCACCCCGAAAAAACCGGTAATGTGAGCCGGTGCAAAAGCCTTTGCACTGACCATGCCTTTGAATGTCATTGATGTTCTTCCCCTGTTGAGAGCATCATGGTTATCTCATCCATCAGGGCACCCGCGATCACGTTTTTCGAGCCGCTGATGTTCAGGTGCTCTTTCCTTCCTGGAAGAATGATGTATACGCTGTTCTCCTCTGTACCCATGCCCCCGGCACTGACGTCGTTAGCGACTATCATGTCCAGTCCCGACTGCTCCAGCGTCGCCAAAGCACGTTCAAAAAGCTCCTCTTTACCAATGCCGGTCTCTGCCTTGAACCCGACTATCCTTGTTTCAGGATGGGCATCTCTTGCTTCTTTTATGAGCTTGCGTGTGGGCCTGAGAGAAAGCGTCAGTTCGTCTCCTGACTTGATCTTAGTCTGAGATGCGTCAAGTGTGTAATCGCCAATGGCAGCCGCACTTATCAATACTTCACAGCCCTCTCCAAGCTCTTCCAGAACTGCGTTTGTCATCTGTTCGGCGCTTTCTGCATGTATTTCATTTATCCCGCTGATTCCAAGCCTGTTCCTGTGGACGATGGTGACATCAGCACCCCTGCGGTAGGCCTCCAGCGCCAGCTCGACCCCGGTCTTCCCGGATGCCCTGTTAGTGAGTATACGTATGGGGTCAATGGCTTCAGCAGTGGAACCGCTTGTTATGAGTACTTTTTTTCCGCGCAGGCTGTTACTGCCTATCATGCGCTCGACCTCGAGTACGATTTCCTCGTTCCCGGCTATCTTGGCTATACCTTCCTCAACCCTGGGTCCGACAAAGCTGATTCCCCAGCCTTTGACCTTTTCTATGTTCTCCACAACAGCCGGGTGGTTGTACATATCTTCATGCATTGCAGGCACAACCATCACAGGTTTGCCTGCACCGATGGCTGTGGTGGCAAAGGTTGTTACGGGTGTATCGTCTATCCCTGCCGCTATTTTCCCGATGGTGTTGGCTGTTGCAGGTGCAATGAGCAAGAGGTCCGCCCTGCCCATATTTCCAAAGAATTCCACGTGCTCAACTTTCCCGGTTATCGCGGTGATGACCTCGTTCCCGGTGGCATAGTGCAGGGCCATAGGGTTGATTATCCACATGGCAGCCTCGCTCATGACCGCATGCACATCCGCTCCCCTTCGGATAAGTTCCCGTGCAAGCTCCACGGTCCTTACGGCTGCAATGCTGCCCGTAACCGCAAGCACGATGGTCTTTCCCTGAAGTGACCGGGATTTTGTGGACTTTATCCAGAGAGTGGGATGTTCATTTGGAATCTGAGGCATATTCTATCCTTTTTTGATTAAGTAAGTGGATTTTTAGTATTTAAGAAGGTTGGATGCATCGGATTCAATATCCATGTCATTAATGTACACTCTGCGTGCCACGAAATATTAGATTACAGGATATTATCTTCGCATACCACAATCCTCAACCAGAACAGTCCAAATCATAAGCAGTTCTCAGCCTCTATCTCACTGAGGCTTACCTCTCCCGCAGCAAGAGGATGAACAAGCAACGATGAATCATGGAATTTACGCATGACCCTATCTATGCGTCTTGAGGTATCAGGTGTGTAATATGCTTCTCCACATTCCTGACAGATGAAGGCATCAACATCCTTTATGGAAAGTACAGTATTGCCTGCTTTTACGACGAATTCATGCTTTCCTTTCACAAGTTTTCCCTTGCAGAAACTGCATCTATCCGGAATCATTGTCTATCAATCCTTATTCTGTCTTCAATCCATTTATCTTTTGCCGGGAAATAGGCTGTTACTATCCTGACATGGTCCTCGCATTGTGCTGCGACTATGTGGTATGCCTGACTGCTCGTAAAGCCCAGAAGAAGAACAGAAGGGCACGGCAGATCGTCGGGATAACTTTCTATTATCTGTGAATTCATAACAATATCTATCATTTCATCCGTTGAAATATTTCTCTGGAACATTCTTGACCTTGCAGGACTTGACATAATGAACTGTTCCTGCCGAATCATGTCCTTTATACGTTCCAGGTCAAGTATTTCCATTTGTTATCCTCTGATTCAATTTCATATACCTTGATATATATCTGTATGTTATACTTCAACTGTATATTAGTTTTTTAACATAAGTGTTTCAAATGAATAAGGATTTTTAAGTTAATCTGATATTCATAAATAAATCACATTTCACAAGGTGCTTTCATTGGATTCTCAATTTCTCATCCGCCCCGCAACCCCTGCCGACAAACCAAAGCTGCTAGCACTCTACCGTGGGTAGTCTCGATCTCCGGCGGCATCATACGCCAGCCCCACGAGGTCACAGAGGAATACATAGATAAGTTCCTCACGAACAGCCTTGCCAGCGGCATCATTCTTGTGGTCGATGACGCTGAAAGCGGCCGGATAATCGGCGAGCTTCACACCTACAAGCCTTCCCTCGCCGCACTTTCACACATTCTCGAGCACCTTACAGTAGCCGTGCACCCGTCCGTTGTTTCTTGTGTCCATAGTCATTTTGCTGATTATCTGTTACAAAGGTTTCCATTTTTCTCTTATGCATGCAGATTATCAATCAGGCCAGATTGTAATTTCAATAGGAATCATATCTTATTTCTGCAATTTTGTCTTTCTTGGCAATTATTTATGCACCTTATAAATTGAGTATTAATTTCTTTTTCACAGTATATCCAAAGTTTGAAACAGCTTTCCATCTTATCATTAGTAGTGCAGTTGCATACTTTCAGTACTTCACTAATTTCAGTATTTCTCAATTTATTATTATAGTAAAATATGCAGTTAAGATAATTGATTAATTATTGGCTTAGTCGATTGCAAAGTAAAATACAACAACATGTAATACAAATAGCAGAAATGCGATAACCAAATAGGTTTGTTTCCTGTGTGCTACTAAAAACCCTATTAGTGCATGAATTATTGAAAGTGGCCAAACCCCCAAAATAAGATTTGATATGCGATGCCAAGTTAAGTGATTGATAGCTTGTTCGAATCCGAAGTCAAGAATAATGGCTAGAACATCAGTTTGAAAAAAGATAAGTGGATACAAAAGAAATCCAAATATGGCAGAAGTTATTTTGTGTTCAGTATAATGACCATAAAAGAATAATGGGATTAATGGTCCAATTATTATAAAGTAATAAAAATACGGATCGACAAAGGATATGAAAAAGCTTAGTATCCCTGAATCGCTTCCCTTTTCAAAAAGTAGCCATGTTAGTGCGAATATGAATGGAATGCCAAGAATAAAGATGATTGAATTATTTGGATTCGTAATCGTTTCTCTAATCTTGTCTCGACACTCGACTGTTTTGTATAATTTATTTAGTTTCATAATATAAAGCCTTTTTGATACTAATAAAAGACAGGAAGAAATTCTTCCTGCGAAAGTATATCAACTTTGTGAACCTACCCTCCAAATACAAGTAGCTTCACCATTGGAGAATGGACTAGTTACTTCATTATCGAGTTCTTCTTCGTCATAGAGTACCCACCAGTTGGACATATCATTATCAAAAAAATCCTGCAATCATGTCTTCAGCATTTTCAAGTCCAATGACTTCATGCTCAGGTGTAGGCCATGAATCCTCATGTGCATCTCCTACTATATCACCATTTGACATCACAAATAACCTCACATGGAAACCACCAGTTAGACGAGCAGTACTTGTTGCAACACCGTCCCCTTCTATCCATCCATTCTTCATTTGTTATATGGGTCGCAACTGTGCTTCTATATGGATTTTCCCAGGCTATGTTGATTGGGTCTGCCTTTTCATATAAAACAGTTCCGCCATTGTCTATTTGATACCAGCTATACTGTGGATATTCATAACCAATATCCTACCATTCAAATGGCGAAGATTGTTCCGTCATCACAAGCATAACTGTACTGGTAATTGTTACCTCATCCCCTTCATTAAGGATAACTGTTCTACCATTGGAATTGATTGATCTAAATTCTTTGCTTGGATTTTCAATTTTCATCTCTTTCGTAACTTCATCAGTTTTGAAGTTTTCTTCAAACTCTTTACCGGAGTATGTTTCTTTGACTACAAGTTCTCCACTTTTGTATTTGTAAGTTTTAGTTGATGTCACGTTTATTGTATGTGCTTGCATCCATTCATCTGTTTTCTTCTCCATTAAAAGTCGTTCTTCATCTGTTTTTTGATTATTATTTAACCATTCCTTCAATTCTGTAGGCATTTTGTCATCAATTTCTGTAGTTTTAGCATTTACAGTTGA
>JAWSUM010000046.1:0-21568 GCA_033549165.1 Methanolobus sp. | reverse complement strand
TATGAAGTAGTTGCAGCAATAATAATTGATGATAATAAGATTCTATGTGTTCAAAGGGATTATGGAAAATACGATTATATTTCTTTAAAATATGAATTCCCGGGTGGGAAAATAGAATCAGATGAAACTAAAGAACAAGCATTAAAACGCGAATTGTTAGAGGAACTTGATCTAGACATAAACATTGATAGACAATTTGTGACTGTAGATCATCAATATCCTGATTTTAGTGTTACTATGCACAGTTTCATCTGCAGTAAATTAAATTCAAACTTGAATTTGAAAGAGCATATTGCTTTCAAGTGGGTAAATCCAGAAAATTTATCAAATTTGGATTGGGCTGAAGCAGACCTCCCAATTGTTTCAAAATTAATGAAGGAATGTTAAAATGGATAATTTTCCTATACATTTATTAGATAGTTTGAAAACTGGTTTTATTGACAAATCCTTATCTTCAAAAAAAGAGTACCTTCCAGAGTTACTAGTAAATGATACAAATAATGGAAAAAAAGTACTGCAAACTATATCAAGAGAACTAAAAAATTGTGATGAATTTTGGTTTTCGGTAGCATTTGCAACAAAAAGTGGCGTTGTTTCTTTAATAAATCCACTCCAAGAACTTGAAAACTCAGGAATTTGCGGGAAAATACTGGTATCTCAATATCAATATTTCACCCAACCAGAAGCATTGAGAACTTTATCAAAACTAAAAAATATTGATTTGAAAATTGCAGTCGATAGGGATTTCCATGCAAAGGGCTATCTTTTCAAAAAGAGTAATCGCTATAATTTAATCATTGGAAGTAGTAATCTTACAGCTAATGCATTGTGCTCAAATAAAGAGTGGAACCTAAAAATATCAGCTACGTGTGACTCTAAATTAATAATTGATTCAATTAATGAATTTAGAAACGAATTTGAAAATGCTGCATGGGTGAACGACGAATTCATTGATTCATATGCAATTGATTATAGTTTAAAAAAAAGTTTCATTTCAAGTTCAAAAAAGAGCATCGAATCTCACCACACAGATTCAATAACTCCTAATATTATGCAAAAGGAAGCATTGGCAAATCTAAACGATTTGAGGCTAAAAAATAAAGATAAAGCTCTGTTAATTTCTGCAACTGGAACAGGAAAAACCTATCTGTCTGCATTTGATGTGAAGGCATTTAATCCTAAAAAGTTTTTATTTATAGTACATCGAAGAAACATCGCTGAAAATGCTATGAAAAGCTTCAGCAATATTTTTGCCAATTATCGAAAAATGGGAATTTATTCGGGTAATGAAAGAGAAATAGATGCTGATTTTATATTTTCAACTATTCAAACCATTTCTAGAGATGAGCATCTAAACCGATTCGATAAACATCATTTTAACTACATTGTTATAGATGAAACTCATCGAGCAGGGGCAGAAAGCTATCAAAAAATACTCAATCATTTTAAGCCCAAATTTCTTTTAGGCATGACTGCTACACCTGAAAGGACTGATGGATTTGATATCTTTTCTCAATTTGAACACAATATTGCATACGAAATTCGCTTGCATAGAGCTTTAGAAGAAAAGATGTTATCAACATTTCATTATTTTGGTTTAACTGATATCACTGTAGATGGTAAAATTTTAGATGACGATGCAGCCTTCTCCTTGTTAACTGCAAAGGAACGTGTAGATCGAATTATTGAAAAAGCTGAATTTTACGGCTGTGATAATGGTTGTGTAAGAGGACTAATATTTTGCAGCAGCGTAGCTGAAAGTAAGGGACTCTCTAATGCATTTAATTCAAGAGGTTACAAAACTGTTTCGTTATCTGGAATGAATAATGAAGACGAGAGAATTGATGCAATAAATAGATTGGAAAGTTCCGATCCTTCGGAAAAATTAGATTATATATTTACTGTTGATATCTTCAATGAAGGAGTAGATATTCCAAAAGTAAATCAAGTCATTATGTTAAGACCAACTACATCCGCAATTATTTTTGTCCAACAGTTAGGAAGAGGTTTACGTAAAGCTAACGATAAAGAATACCTAACAGTTATTGATTTCATTGGAAATTACAATAATAATTACTTGATCCCTATTGCATTGTATGGAGATACTACTTATAACAAAGATACATTGCGCAAATTGATGTTAAGTGGAAGTAGCTTAATTCCGGGTGCTTCAACCATTAATTTTGACAAAATTACACATGATAGGATTTTTGCAGCAATTGACAAAGCAAATTTACAGCTCAAAAAAGATCTTGTTAAAGATTACGAACTCCTAAAATTCAAAATTGGTAAAATACCAATGATGATGGACTTTGTGGAACATGGTTCTCGAGATCCACAATTGTATGTAAACTATTCAAAATCCTATTATAATTTCGTATTAGATAAAGAAGAATCCTTACAAAACAAACTACCTGAAAAAGAAGTGAAACTACTCGAGTTATTCTCTAACGAAATTGCAAACGCTAAGAGAATTGAGGAAATAATTATACTTAAAAAACTGATTGCAGAAGATAATTTACTAAAAGAAGATCTAAAAGCGATTATTTTGGAGAAATATGCATTTTCAGTTACTGATGAAACAATAGAATCATGTGTCAAAAACATCAATTTTGATTTTGTAACTGAAAATCACAAAAGAAAATTAGTGAGTGTAAGTAAAATATATGATTTAAGCATCATTACTTATACAAACGGAATCCTCTCATTTAGTGAGCAATTTGTAGATTCACTAAAAAATAAAGACTTCTTACGTTTTCTAAATGATATGCTGGATTATTCCAAAACAATTTATGATCGAAATTTTGACAAAGATAAGTATATTGATGGATTTCTATTGTATCAAAAATATTCCCGAAAAGATGTTTTTAGAATCCTAAATTGGGATCAGAATCCTTTAGCACAAAATGTTGGAGGTTATCTTATTCATCCCCAAAAGACAAATTGTCCTATATTCGTAAACTATCACAAAGAAGAACATATTTCGAGTACTACAAAATATGAAGAAGGCTTTGTCAACAATTCTGAATTTGAATGGATGTCTAAATCTAGAAGAACATTGAAGAGTAATGATGTATCCACCATTAGAAATTACAGAGATGGACTTCGTTTGCCTTTATTCATCAAAAAAAGTAATGGAGAAAGTAACGACTTCTATTATATGGGAGATTTAACACCTATTGATGATAGCTTCGAAGAAGCTACTTTAGTAGATGACAACAACAAAAATGTTTCAGTTGTCAAAATAAGGTACAAGATGAATCATCCTGTTGAAGATTCAATTTATGAGTATATTACAGCACCAAGCAGTTAATAGGATTTAACGAGGCTTAATGTTTCAATCAACTAAGGAAGCCATTACTCTAATATACACTCCCAAACAATATAAATCCCCAGGAGAAAACACCCATGAAAGTATCCATTATAGGTTCCGGCTACGTAGGCTCGGTCTCTGCCGCCTGTTTTGCAGAACTCGGCCATGAGATAATCTGCATAGATATCGATGACGAAAAAGTGAAGATGATCAATTCCGGCAGGGCGCCCATATGGGAGGAGGGGCTTGATGACCTGCTGGCGAAGTATTCCCAGAAGACGCTCATTGCGACATCGGATTATGACTATGCGGTACAGAACTCCGATGCGTCGTTCATCTGCGTGGGGACACCCTCTGGAGAGGACGGGAGCATCGACCTCGCCATCGTGAAGGCGGCAAGCGCAAGCCTCGGGAAGGCTATCGCAAAGAAGGAACACTACCACGTGGTCGTGGTGAAGAGCACCGTCGTGCCCGAGACAACCGAGAAGGTAGTGCTGCCAATTGTCGAGGAGCACTCCGGCAAGAAGGCGGGCAGGGACTTCGGGGTCGTGATGAACCCAGAATTCTTGAGGGAAGGCAAGGCTGTGTATGATTTCATGAACCCGGACAAGATCGTTGTGGGTGCCATCGACGAGAGGTCGGGCTTTGTGGTCTCCGAACTCTACCGCGGGCTGGACTGCGAGGTCACGCACACCAATCCCAGGACGGCCGAGATGATCAAGTACGTCAACAACTCCTTTTTGGCTACTAAGATATCCTTCGCCAACGAAGTTGGCAATATCTGCAAGCAGCTCGGCATCGACACCTACGAGGTCATGGATGCCGTGGGCACCGACTTCCGTGTAGAGCGCAGGTTCCTCAACTGCGGTGCAGGCTTTGGTGGGTCATGCTTCCCCAAGGACGTCAAGGCCATCATCGGCAAGGCAAAGGAGATAGGCTACAAGCCACAGCTCCTGGAGTCCGTGGTGGGTGTAAACGACCGTCAGCCCCTGAAGATGGTGGAACTGCTGCAGGGCAGGATCGGCGAATTAAAAGGCAAGAGGATAGCCGTACTCGGGCTGGCCTTCAAGAACGACACCGACGACATCCGCGAATCACGCTCCATCCCCGTCATTGCCGAACTCCTGCGACAGGAAGCCGAGATTGCGGCATATGATCCCATGGCCGGGGAAAACATGAAGAAGATATTCCCCGATATCACCTATTGCAAGTACTCATCCGAGGCCCTCGAAGAGGCCGAAGGATGCCTGATAATGACAGAATGGGATGAGTTCGGGAAACTTGACAAAGAGTTCGCGGCCATGGCAAGCAGAGTCGTCATCGACGGCAGGAAAATGATAGACCCGAAGAAGCTCGGCACGGAGATCGATTACGAAGGCATCTGCTGGTGAGCAAAACATGGCGGAACCATTTACCCTCGAAATAGGAGAGAAGAAAAAAATAAAGGGAAGCCTCTTCGGAGGCAACGTGGATATGGTTTACTGCGGAATGTCTGGTGAGAATACCTTTTCCATCGGACTCCTTATGTCAGAGGGATATCAGGGGCATGGCCTCAATCTTTTCTTTCCCAGAAAATCCACGTACATTGTTCTCAATAAAAAGAAATACTACGTACTGAATGTCACTCCCGAGAATATAACCCTCCAGACATCTGAGTAAAAATCGAAGGGTTTTAATACAAAATATTAACTAAGTATGAATCTGTTGGCAGGCAGATTCATATGAGTGACGAAAAAAGAATAAAAGAAGACATCAACGGCAGGTTGCACTCCCTGGACCAGGGACTCAGAAGCGTGGAAAAACGGCTGCGTGCCGTGGAAAGAAGGCTATCCAGGGGCGACGCCACTGAAGGAGACCTGCAGGAATATGAGGCCGAACTGGAGAAGGACCTTGAAGAAACCAGGGAAGGTATCATAGCAATAAACCAGGAACTTGAGAGCTTAAAGAGCAGTACGGCCTCTTCGGAAGAACTCGACCGGGAGTTTCAGTACCTGCGCCAGCAGGTCACGGAACTAAGCCTGAGCCTCAACGGGCTTCAGGAAGAGAACACAAGGCTTATTTACCTGCTCTCCAAAAACAGGAAGGAAGAACCGGAGCAGCTCACAGAGGACCTCAGGAGCGAAATTGAACAACTGCGCGACCGCCTTGAAAAAACAGAGAAACGCAACCGCATCAACATCGGCTCCATGCAGGTACCGCTGGAGATGTCGGGCATCGTCGGCGCGCTGATCCTTCTGCTCACAGGCGGACTCATCATGGCAGGAAGATGGGATATAATCCGCTCCCCGTACTTCTCCTTCGGCATCGCATTCATCTTTGCAATTTCAGTACTCATGAAGTTCTATCTTGCCAACCATGTCAGGGCATGAAGGCAAAAAAACACTGAAATTTTTATTCTTTTCTTACCTTTACAAAGAAATCATCCGAATAGTCAAGGTATCCTTCCTGCATCACCCTGACAGCCAGGAAACCCTCACTCTTTCCCGCAGGCAGAGTGATATTGGTCAGTCTGAAAGTAAATTCACCCGCGCCGTCCGTGATCCCGCCTACGACCTGCCCCCTCGAAGGGTCCCAGACCACGATGTTCGCCCCTCCCACCGGCACATCTTCCTGGTCGAATACCCGCACCAGCAGCTGAGGAGAATCATCGAGAGTATCGTTGATGCTGAAACTGCTGTTATTGACCGAAACATACATTGAGCCAGGGGTCAGGGGAGCACTGAGTACCGCTGTCAGAATGGCATACATTCCCACCATACCGATGATCGTCAGTACCACCATCCTGATGGGAAGGCCTGTGGTTGCATCACAGTTCTGTAAAAAGGAACGCTTGATCATAGTATTGGAAATAAAAAGATGTCAGGACCGGATCATGTGGTCCTGATAATCCTGACTGAATCTGTTTTCTCGTAATCGTAGAACCCATCGGCAGATATCGTGAGGTCCATGCTTCCTTCGTTCTGGTTGGCCCCAAGGCTCACCTCATCCCCGTTAGCCGTACTGCTGGTAGTCAGTTTACAATAGCCGATGTCATCCGTGACACTGGTCGCGACACCGCCAAGCCCGCGCAGCACCACGTTGGCATCCCTGACAGGATAACCATCAGGATCGGTTACGGATAATTCCACATCGATTGCAAAAGGTGAGTTTGCCGTAGCCGAAGCAACAATAACAGTGTTTCCGGGATTCAGAGTTGAACCGTTCAGGCCCACAGTATCGATCGCTACTGCCATGTTCTTGGTAGGAGGCGGGATTATAGCGATAAGAGCCGCAAGGGCCACCATGCCAACCACGAGCATTACAACAATATTGATCGGCAGTTCGATTGCCGAATCGTCACTAAATATTTTTCTGGTCTTTTTCAAAAAATACCACCACACTCAAAAAAGTAACATTCTATATAAATTCTGTGTTTTGTATCGGATTTTTATAAGGACTTGTGAATAATTAGTAACCTGACTGGCAAGAAGTAAAATGAAAGTCAAAATCGGCTCGGCGGAAATCCTGGTTAATTGCAACCAGTAAATCAACAATTTCCAAATAATTTTAAAGTAACTCAACAGCGCATGGACGCGAACACGTAGAGACATTCCTTACGCCTCTACGACTCTGCACCCTTGCATTGATCAACAGATAGGAATTCCACAGGGCCATAATCGTTACATTCATGTACCAAAACCCTGCTTTAAATTCTCATGAAAAAGATCGTTATCATTGATTACGGACTCGGTAACCTCAGAAGTGTCCGCAAGGGCCTGGAACATGCAGGTGCCAGTGTTGTCATATCCAGCGACCCCTCGGAGATAATGAGCGCGGACGGAGTTATCCTGCCGGGAGTCGGCGCTTTTAAGGATGCTATGAAGAACATCACAGGTATGCTTGATACGATCAACAATTATGTTAATTCCGGCAGACCCATGCTTGGCATCTGCCTGGGACAGCAGATACTTATGAGCCAGTCCGAGGAAGGCGGTCACACACTGGGACTCGACCTTATCAAAGGCGAGGTCCTGAGATTCCCGCATTCAGACCTCAAGGTTCCCCACATGGGCTGGAACTCCATCAGCATGAACCACGAGCATCCTTTCTTCGAAGACATACCCGATAATACCTATGTGTACTTCGTGCACTCCTTCTACGTGGAAACAAAAGAAGAGAACACTCTCGCATCATGCGAGTACGGTAAACAGTTTGCAGCATCGGTTGTCAATGATGCAGGCAATGTAATAGGC
Organism: Methanolobus sp.; assembly: GCA_033549165.1. Lineage (GTDB taxonomy): Archaea > Halobacteriota > Methanosarcinia > Methanosarcinales > Methanosarcinaceae > Methanolobus. The sequence continues at coordinate 14,023 of JAWSUM010000046.1, read as the reverse complement.
ACACAGTTCCACCCGGAAAAGAGCGGGGACATGGGTCTGAAGATGCTCAGGAACTTCGTGGCAATGTGTTAGAGCGAGGCGAATATGGACATAGAAGGATACGCAAAAAGAGGGCTCATGAACAATGATCCCGATCTCGAGGACAAACTCACCTCAAGGATACAGGAAGTAAAAAAGACAAGCAAGGAGCATGCCCGCAACCTTGCCAGGGCCACCATCGTGGAAGCGGAGGCCACCATCAAGGTCAGCGGAGATGTGCTCGATCCCACCATATCCGGAGTGAGCATGGGCGAGTTCGGTGTCGGCTCCAGAGGCCTCGGTGATTTCTACACCCATGAGAAGATTGCAGAGGTCATCGGCAAGACCAATGCCGTGGTTGACACCACTCACCTTGATGACTCAGGCGTTGTAAAGGCCGGTGAGGCCGGAGAATACATCATACTGACTGTCGACGGCATGCATTCACGTTTAAGCGACTTCCCCTTCCTTGCAGGTTTCCACGTAGCCCGCGCGGCCCTGAGGGACGTATACGTTATGGGTGCAAGGCCTGTGGCAATGCTCTCGGACATCCATGTTGCAGATGACGGAGATGTAGGCAAGATCCTGGACCACATCGCAGGCATTACAGCCGTTGCGGAACTCTCGGGGATACCACTCATAACCGGAAGCACCCTCAGAATAGGCGGCGACATGGTCATCGGCGAGCGCATGACCGGCGGTGTCGGGGCCGTGGGCGTTTCGTCGGACCTCACTGCACGTGAACAAACCCAGGTAGGCGATGTAATCCTCATGACAGAAGGAGCTGGAGGAGGCACCATTTCCACAGCCGCGCTGTACTACGGAAGACACGAGGTTGTGGACGAGACCATTAACATAAAGTTCCTGGAAGCCTGCGAGAAACTCCTGGACTCAGGACTTGTGAAACATATCCATGCAATGACCGACGTTACAAACGGCGGCATACGCGGTGATGCAAAAGAGATATCAAGGACCGCAGGTGTCAGGCTCATTTTCCAGGAAAGAGAAATGAGAAAACTTGTAAACCCGGTGGTACTCGAGATGCTTGAATCCCTGGAAATAGACTACCTGGGAGTCTCACTGGATGCCCTGCTCATCATCGCTCCAGAAGAAATTGCTGACAGCATCATGGAAACCATCAGGTCGGCAGGTGTCGACATAAGTATCATAGGAAAGGTCGAAGAGGGCACCGGTGCCATGATAGAGATAGACGGGGAAATGAGAGACTTCACACCACGCTTCAGGGAAGCCGCATATACGCCCATTAAAAAGATGATCGGAGACGAAGAACCCCGTGAGTTTGATGAAATGCAAAGGGCAATCGACAAGGCAACCCTTGATGCAATAGGCAAAAAGAACCGGGTCATAGAAAAGGTGAGGAAAGGATAAACGGCCTGTTCATCCTATACTTTCATCATCTTCTTTTTTTAAGGGTTCTACGATAAGAACCACATCATCCTTTTTCAGGATAGTCACCTTTTCTCCCTTCTCTATGGAAACCTTTGAGCGTGCCTTCCAGTACTCTCCCCTGTGAAGCACATAACCTTCCGTCCCAGGTCCGATGGGCCTGATGACAGTCGCCTCCTCACCCAGTAGTTCGCCGAACTGGGGCTTGCGCCTTCTTACCTCCATAACCTTATAAAGGGCAAAGAGCAGGAACAGACCCACTAGGATGGTCGGGGCGACTATGGACACCAGGATAGTTCTTTGGAAGTCTGCTGGCGTGTAATTCCGGGGGAAATCGGTAGGAGCAAGGAGCACACTTCCGGCAACGATACAGACAAGCCCCGCAATCCCGAATACCCCAATTCCAGGAGCCTGCAATTCCAAGACAATAAGGCCAATACCTACAAGAATAAGGAAAATGGCCCCGATGTTCACATCAAAGCCTGTGCCTATTAGTCCAAGAGCTATTGCTACGATCCCGAACAGTTCTGCACCAAAGCCAGGATTCGATATCCCGAGTATTACCGCATATATACCCAGCAGCAACAGCAATGATGAGACGATGGGATTGGATATGATGTTCATGAAAGCAAGCCTCAGGGGAGTATCATAGTAAACAACAGTGGCACCTTCTGTATCAAGTACCCTGCCCTTTACCTCCTGCCCGTTAACCTGCACAAGCAGATCCTCAACAGAGGGAGACACATACTCGATCACATCATATTCAAGGGCGGATTCAGCATCAAGGTTCAAGTTCTCTGTGATGAACTCTGCTGCTGCGGTCTGGTTCCTGCCGTGCTGCCTGGCATTCTCGGTCGCGCGCGTCACCAGGGCGTTAATGACCTTGGAATCATTTACAGGCTCAGTTCCCCCTGCGGTCATGGTCACCGGCTGGGCGGAACCTATCACAGTGAACGGGGCCATTGCGGCAATATCCGTACTTATAAGGATTAACGTCCCGGCAGACCAGGCCTGGGTGCCTTCTGGATACACGAAACCGATCACTGGCACGTCCGTAGCTGAAATCTGTCCTATGATGGCCAGGGTTTCATCAAGACCCCCTCCGGGAGTATTCAGCGTTATTACGAGAGCCTCATAATCCCCTTCCTCTGCAAAGGCTATGGCATCTGCAACTATGTCATCCGTGACCGGAGTGATGGAATCGGATATCTCAAGCACCAGTACTTCCCGTTCTCCCTGGGCAGATGCAGTGCCCGGAAACAGTGCTGATACCACTGTAAAAAGTAAAAAAAGGATAATACAAAACCTTTGCAGAGATCTCATATTGCTCCTTCTGTTCAGACACGCCCTTCAAAAGCCTTCGACATGGCTGCGATCTCACCCATATTTATGGAGTTCGAGACCACTATCATGGTCCCTTCCCTGGAGATTTCTGCCATTGTTTGCAATTCCCTGAGCTTTATAGTAACCGGCACCTGCTCATATAACTTGGCAGCCTCTTTCATCTTCTCAGCGGCATTGAACTCACCTTCAGCAAGGATTATACGGGCACGTTTCTCACGCTCTGCTTCCGCCTGTTTTGCAATTGCACGCAGCATTGTCTCATCGATGCTCACATCCCTTATGGTCACGTTGGTAACCTTGATACCCCACGGATCTGTTGAGGCATCAAGAAGTCCCTGTATCTGCAGGTTGATCTCCTCTCTCTTGGACAGGACATCATCCAGTTCTATCTGTCCTATAACATCTCGAAGAGTTGTCTGGGACAGGGTAGAAGTTGCATACCTGTAATTTTCAACCTCATTGACTGCCTTTGAAGGTTCTATTACCTTATAGTAGATCACGGCATCAACTGCAACGGTCACATTGTCCCTGGTGATGACCACCTGCTTGGGGACATCTATGGTGACCACACGAAGGTCCACTTTCACCACCGTATCGACAACAGGGATTATGAAGAACAGGCCGGGACCTTTCACCCCGCTCAGTCTTCCTAAACGAAAGATCACTACACGTTCGTATTCCTTGACTATCTGTATCGCTTTTGACAGAATTATGAATGCAAAGACTGCAACTATCAGAACTAAGACTTGAACCTCTACCACAATAACACGCTCCTAATTGAGAATATATACAATTAGTATAAAGAGTCCGGAAATTAAAAACACATCGGTTAAAACTTAAAAACGTTTGCAAGAAAGGATATAGGAGATGGGCCTGAGATCTTGTATGAGGGGATTGTACACGAAAGCATGATAGCAAATTGTTATCATTGGATCAATAACCTTCAGGCCCAGCAACTAATAGAACTATTTTATCGTTTATTAATGTGATTGATTTTGATGTTAATAATTTCAAACCCCGCAAAGCAAAACAAAAGCAGTGAACACATTTATAGACAGAGGGTTTATAAATAGGGTGATAATCCAAGCAAAGACATAAATCTAACATATGCCATTTAGGACTTGATATAATGAGCGAAAAATGTCAGGAGTGCGACGGGAAAGGTTACAAGGTCGTCGGCTCAAATAAATGTCCCGAATGCAAAGGTGCGGGAAAATCCAAATCTATTGATCTTATGAAACTTTCTGAAAAGGATGTCAACAGTTTTCTCAAGAACGGTTCGAACTGTGATCGCTGCGGTGGAACAGGTGAAGTGGAAACTAGAGAGAACTGCGTCGTATGTTCTGGAAAAGGTGCCTTTTACAAGTGTAAGATATGCGGTAACGACATACAAGACCTTTACAACGGCGAAGAGGTATGTGCTGGTTGTGCGAAGAAGCAGATAGTGTCTAAACTCGATGATTCCTGCGATGTCAATGAGATGGAAGTAGGAAAGTATTACCATGCGGTTGTGAGGAACCTTGCGGATTTCGGAGTTTTCGTTGACCTGAACTCCGGCCTCAGGGGACTGATACATTCCAGTAATATGAAGGAAGAGCTCAAAGTCGGCGAGCCGGTCATAGTCGGTGTCAAGGAGATCAGGCCAAAGGGCAAACTTGACCTTGTACCGGTCAAGATAAAAGAGTACCAGACAGTCGAACTTGAGAAGGGTCTGCCTGTTAAGCTCGCATCCGAGGTATCCAGGCTCGTGGGCATGAGTGTAAGGATCGAAGGAGAGGTCATCCAGGTAAAACAAACTGCAGGACCTACCATATTCACTATTGCGGATGAGACAGGACAGGTATCGGCTGCTGCTTTTGAGAGCGCAGGTGAAAGAGCATACCCGCACATAAGCTCGGACATGATAGTTTCTGCCACCGGTGAGATAACCTCCCGTGGCGACAGCGTGCAACTGGAGATCAGGAGCCTCAAGAAACTCAGCGGGCCGAAGGAATCCGAGATATTGAAACGCATAGAGGCTGCCCTTGACAGAAGGGCCGAGCCACACAATGTAGAGTTCATGGTCGAGAGTGAGGTCCTTGAGAAACTCAGACCGGCAATGATGAAGGTCGCAAAGGAGATACGCAAGGCAGTTATCAAGTCCGTTCCCATATTGCTCCGCCATCATGCAGATGCCGATGGGATGACAGCAGGCCTGGCAATTGAAAAAGCTATCCTGCCCCTCATACGTGAGGTCAACGGCCAGGATGGGGAATACCATTTCTACAAGAGGGCTCCATCCAAGGCACCCTTTTACGAGATGATGGATGTTGTACGTGACATCAGCTTCGCACTTGAGGATACGGCACGCCATGGCCAGAAGATGCCCCTGGTTGTAAGTGTGGATAACGGTTCAACACTTGAGGATGTGCCTGCCATGAAACAGGCAAGGGTGTACGGCATCAATATGATAGTCGTAGACCACCACCATCCTGACAAGGAAGTTGACGATTACCTTATCGCGCACGTGAACCCCGCACACGTTGGTGGTGACTTCGGCATGACAGCAGGAATGCTGTGCACAGAAGTTGCACGCATGATAAACCCTGATGTCGAGGAACAGATAAAGCACCTTCCTGCGGTTGCGGCCGTCGGTGATCGCTCCGAAGCGAAAGAGGCAAAGGAGTACATCAGGATGGTTTCCGATACCTATTCCCTTCAGGACCTGAAAGACATGGCCCTTGCCCTTGACTTTGAAGCATACTGGCTTAAGTTCAACAATGGTAAAGGCATACTTGACGATATACTCAACTTCGGTGACACCAGAATCCACAAGAATCTCGTGAAACTGCTGTGCGAACAGGCGAACGAGATGATAGATGAGCAGATCGACGTGTGCATGGCCCATGTCAAGACACAGACGCTTCCAAATGGAGCGCTGCTAAACGTCCTCGATGTCGAGAACTATGCTCACAAGTTCACCTTCCCGCCACCGGGAAAGACATCCGGGGAAGTCCACGACCGCCTGTGCAAAAGGTTTGAAGGCAAACCCATTATCACCCTGGGGTACGGCCCTGACTTTGCGGTCATACGCTCAAAGGGTGTCAGGATGAACATCCCGCAGATGGTGAGAGAACTCCATGAGGAAGTAAAAGGCGGCGGAGTCAATGGAGGAGGTCACCTTGTAGTCGGGAGTATCAAGTTCGTGGAAGGCATGCGTACAGACGTCCTGTCCAAGCTTGCCGAGAAAATAGGAGCTGTAGAAGTGGATTAACACTTCTACCCTTTTTTTAATATTCAGTCAACGCGTACAATGCGGACCAGCGAGTTCACAGGCACCTCTGAGATGTCAGTTGAACCGCTCTTATCAACGAGAACTGCTACTGCAACCGGCTTAGCACCTGCGATCCTCAGGTGGTTGATGACATCGTTCATCGTGCTTCCGGTTGTGATGACATCGTCAACGATCACGCACTTCTTGTCCTTGATACTTGCAAAGTTCCTGCTGAACGCACCTCTGGTCTGTGCCTCATCGCTCTGCTCGTTGTAAGCGTGGTAGACAGATAGTTCAACTTCAAGTTCATCTGCCATGAGACTTGCAAGGGGAACGCCGCTGAGACCAATACCGACAATTACATCTGCTTCTGTGCCTGCTTTCTGCAGAGAGTCAAGCACCATGTCACAAAGGGCGATACCAATATGGCGGAGCCTGAAAGCACTTTTCCCGATTCCGCTCCAGTTTACGGAAATGTCCTTGGGAGCAGGAGGGACCTCTTCCTTTTTGGAACGGGTCAAAAGCCATGTCACCGTATCTCTGGAAACATTCAGTTCATCTGCTATCTGCCTGGTAACAAGCCCGTTAGCCTGCAATTCCACAGCTTTCTGGATCAATTTATCAATGTTCTTCATGTGAACCCCGCTATCGTAAGATAAGATTCATTAGTTCCTAATATATGTGAAACATGTTATATTTTTCTTTTGCGCTTTTTTTTCAGGGTGCAACCACATACCTCACAAACATCTCCCGTGGCAAAGCGCCTGCGACAACCGGTACATTCCTTTTCCCACTGGAGTACATCACGTATCTTTTTCTGGACCACCGGTATGACCCTGACACCCAGTACTTCCGCAACGTTCTGCACCGCATAATCATCGGTAAGCAACACGGCATCATTTCCATATTCGAGTGCCTTGCTGAGTATATCGACATCTGTTGCAGACAACTCCTCGACATCCCGTGTCCCTTCGGCAACCCCAAGCACCTTTTTTCTCATAACAGGATCAGGCAGTTCCACCCTTGCACCGCCTTCAAGGGCAAGCTCGAATCTCAGCGAAGCTTCCGGACTTCTGAGCTCTTCCACAACGGAACTGACCGTTATGATCGTTCCGGGATCGATATCCTTTCCCATGATAAAGACAGCTGAATCGGCGATATAGTAGACCATTACCCTTTATAATGCATCTGGCCCTGATTAACTCTTTGGATATTTCACGGCACCAGACCCATGAAACAGAACACAGCTATTGATAACTATATATTTTATACAGATTAGAATGCCATGATATATATATTTACAATGTATTAGTATATCTGATCAGTATGAATAGACTATCTACAGGCACACCAGGGCTTGACAAAAAATTACAGGGAGGTTACCCCGAAGGAGAATCGGTTCTTATAACCGGGGAACCAGGAACTGGCAAAACCATTATGGGAATACAATTCCTTCATCAGGCATGCACGGAAGGCAAGAAATGCATGATGATAGCTACGGAAGAAACTCCTGAAAAGATATTTCTCCATGCAAAAATGCTGGGATTTGACCTTGAGCCCTTTTACGAGAACAACTGCTTTTCGATCATGCGCATTCTGGAAATGAGAGCTTCCTCCACCGAAATTTCAGCCACCACATCGCAGGCTGTAAGTATGTATCTGGAAGACCTTAACGACCTCACGCATTTGATAGCAGACGATGTAGAGATAATTGTTGTTGACAACATAGGCACATTTTCCATCGGAACCGGCCTTCGGGAATTCAGGGATAAACTGGAGACGCTGACCTATATGCTCTCTGAACAAAAAAGGACGGCTTTGTTGATGATGGACGGAACAGCCCATGAACTCACTCATCGGATAGCAGAATATTCCACATATGGGACCATCAGACTGATGGTTAAGGAAAATCCGTATACAGGGAAGATGGAACGCTTCATGCATATTCCGAAGATGAGAGGTACAGGGATATCCCTTGACCCCATGATCTATGAGATAGCTGATGAGGGTATTAAACTACCAGTACACCAGGGCAAAAAAGATTAAGCATAATTGCAGATAGTTCACTAAATTACACAGGTCTGATAACATGGACATCGGTAAAGCCAAGGATATTATTGTTGATTTCATCAGGGAAAGAACAGAGGAAGCGGGAGTAAAAGGAGCTGTCGTAGGAGTTAGCGGAGGCATCGATTCGGCCCTGACAGCGTACCTGACAGTTGAAGCCCTGGGCAAAGAGGATGTACTGGGAATACACATGCCCGAACTCAACCTTACTTCTGCAGAAGATGTCCTTGACGCCACAGAGGTGGCAGAACGCCTTGGTATAGAGTTCAAGACCATCGATATTTCCGGTCCGCTTACAAGTTTCATGGAAGCCATCCCTGACAGCGGGCAATTTAACCATGCTAACGGCAACCTCAAGGCAAGGATACGCATGTCGATACTCTATTATTATGCCAACATCATGGGAAGAATGGTCATGGGAACCGGCAACAAGACCGAGATCCTGCTTGGATACTTCACAAAATACGGCGACGGTGGCGTTGACCTGGAGCCTATCGGGGACCTGTACAAAAGCGAGGTAAGAGAGATGTCACGCCTGGTCGGAGTGCCCATGGAAATAATAGATAAAGCACCATCCGCAGGACTGTGGGAAGGGCAGACGGATGAAGCAGAACTCGGGATCAGCTATGAACAGGTTGACAGGTTCCTTATGCTACTACTAGAAGGCGAAAGTCCCCAGATGGCTCAGAACACACTTGGACTAACATCCCATCAGCGCGATTCAGTGGTCGCAAGGGTCCATGCGAACCTCCATAAACAGAAAGCTCCCCCTGCTGCAGATCTTGACCCGCTCAGGGAATCATACATCACAGTATGAGCTGACTCACCTGCCAGGGAAAAGGTCCGTATCCGAGGTATTGAACCTGACAAGAGGTTTTGCAAGATGTCTTCTGGCACAGGGCGGCACTTCATAGAACCCTGGCCCTATATTTCTATCCAGATGCACCGTTTCATGATCCTGTGCAGCCGTCCCGCATTTCCTGCAGCGATATCCCTGCCCGGCACCTGCGGATTTCATCCTCTTGCCGCATGAAGGACATTCAGGATTCCTGCTTTCACTTTTTTCCGCCAGGGACAGGACATTCATCTTCTCGATGTTCAGGGTATCATCCATGACACTACCATACACAACGACCCTGTCACCCGGAATAAGTCTGCGGACAATGTCCCTGAAGTTCTTTGTGGGCTCAAAGGCTGCGCAGTCAATGGTCTTCCCGGAGTCATCCCTTAATACGAATATAGAATGCCCCCCCTGGATAGTACGTGCTGCAGCCCCTACTGTTCCTTCAAGGATATACGAATGCATCCCGCATACATCATCCACGCCGGAAGCATGGATCAGGTGCATATCTGTTCCCTGGTTAGTTCTGTAAATACACGAGCGCTCGGTCTCCTCTGAACGGACCATCCCCATGGCTTCTGTAACTGCCTCTCTGCTGTTCCCACGGATCCCATATAACACGGGATCGGGAGAGCGGGGCACACATACAACGATCCTGTTTACCCTGTCAACTGAGTCCCATGTTTCAGGATATGTGCAGTCGTCAGCCTTGTGGAGGGAGTCGCTGTCGACAACGCGTGGGGTGCCCCATACCTCCTTTTTTCTGTAAGTCAGATACTCATAGGTATGGTCCCAGTCCGGGTTCAGCATTGCTCCGCAGGCAGCGAGTGCGCCTATCAGACCGCGTCCGTTCTTAAAGGCCCTGAAAATAAGGCCAAGTTCATTTGCAAGTGACTTTGCCTCGTCTATGGCTATAACATCCCTCACTGCCTTTCTGAAAAAATCACCAAGATCTGCCTTAACTCCCTCAAAATCACCCTCAAGCACGAAAGCGACGCCCGGATTTGTATTCTCACAGTCCATTCGGGCAAAGGTTGCTATCCTTGATATCACATGATCGATAACCTTTTTCGGGTCCTGGCATTCCACACAGATACCAACCGAAGCATTCCCCCTGGTCTTATAGGGAATTGTCGGATTAAGGCGGATAAGCAAGAGATCACCTATCTGCTCACCGAATGATGAAAATTCATCTGCAAGCAGAGCACCAAGGTATGTTGTGCACATGCCCTCCCTGGAATCGGTATCGTCAATTCCAATGATCATTCTGGTCTTATCGCAGCTCATCGAATCACTAACACATACCCCTGATGACAATTAATGATTCCGCATGATGGCAAGAAATTAGAAAGAGTCACCCCCGCTTCATTGCGGGCAGAATGATCTCCACCCGTGTACCTTCACCAGGTTCACTTTCCAGCACGATAGTCCCACCATGGCCTTCTACAATACTCTTGCAAAGATAGAGGCCGAGTCCGTTACCTCCGTATTTGCGGGTCATCGAACCGTCAACCTGGTAAAAACGTGTGAATAGATAGGGTATCCTCTCCCGTGGTATGCCAACCCCGTTATCCTGGAAAGTAATGTGCATGCTGTCATTTTCCGAATATGCAGAAACTGTAATTTTCCCCGAAACAGGCGTGAACTTAACAGAATTTTCAAGCAGGTGGGAAAATACCAGCTCCAGATATCCCAGATTGCCAAGCACCAAAGGAAGAGATGTGGAGACTTCTTCATTGATCGAAGGGAGATTCTCTCCCTGGAATAGAGGAACTTCATACAAGACTTTGTCCAGAAGATCACCTATGTGAATTACATCAAGGTCATACTGTATTTTGTCGGAATGAATATTTTGCATACAAAGCAATGAATCTATTCTTTTGTTAAGACGTTCAGAACTTTGGACGATGTTTTCTACGCCTTTTTTCTGACTGTTATTGAGAGGTCCGAACTGTCCATCAGAAAGAAGCTCCCCATAGCCTTTTATAGATATAAGAGGAGTTTTCAGTTCATGGGTCAGATTTGACAGGAATTCATTTTTCATAACATCGAGTGATTCCAGTTCCTTATTCTTGCTTGCAAGCTCCTCTGCATATTGTTTGAACCTGTCATCATCCCTCTTTGAGCTAAGAATCCCTAAAAAGACCATGAAGAGAAGGAAAGAGGAACGCACGTAGATCTCATGGAGAGGAACATCGAATATCAGCAGATCACTAAAAACGCCCTCATAGAAGAACACATAATCAACAATGGAATCGAGTATCCAGAACAATATGCCAATAAATAGGAAGAGAGCAATTGTTTTTGAAAAGACTTTATTCTTCCGGACCGGTTTTTGACTCAAATTGACACCCTTTTTCTGAAAATATCTTTTCCATTTTTGCATTTAATGTTCACATGTAGGAGAGATATGTTATGCATGCATGTTTTTTTGTATATACAGTATTACTTTTAGACCACGTATAAATAAATTTTCACTAGAACTCAATTGATAATTTGACATGGTAATACATTGATGAGTTTATAATCAGTGAACTATAGATAGATATATATAGACCTGCAAACAAAGGCTATTTCGTAATGACGAAAGAAATCCTAATACATCAGATAGTGGATGTATTAAACCAGGCAGGGTTTATCGTTTCAAAACGCTGCAACATAAGGCCCCGAAGTTTCGACCTTGCGGCCAGGAACGCTGAAACACTTCTTTTCTGTAAGGTACTATACAATATTGACGGACTCAATGAAGAGACCGCAAGAGAGATGAGAGGCCTTGCAAGATACCTTGGCGGTTCAGCCCTGCTCGTAGGAGCAAAGACCAGGGACCAGCTGCTTGAAGACAGCGTGGTTTACATGCGTTATGATATCCCTGCGGTCAATGTTCAGACTTTTTATGATTATTTCGTAGAGGAAGTCCCTCCACTTGTTTCCGCTTCGCCAGGCGGGCTCTATGTATCCATTGATGGGGATGTGCTGAAAGAAGCACGCCAGAGAGTGTCCATGTCACTTGGATCGCTTGCCTCCGAACTGGGAGTCTCGCGCAGGACGATCAGCAAGTATGAAGACGGCAATATGGATGCGTCCATTGATATCGTCCTACAGCTAGAGGAAATACTTGACGTTGCCCTGGCACAATCCATAGACCTGCTGAAGCGGTTCGACAAACATGGCAGGATAGAGATCCCGCCAGAGGAGATCATTGAAAAGCAAACTCCTGATGACGGGATACTGAACATGCTTCATACCCTGGGTTATCAGGTAATGTCAACCAGCCAGGCGCCTTTCAAGGCCATATCAAAGGACACATCCGATACACTGCTTACAGGGATCAGTAACTACAGTAGTGCAATGATAAAGCGCGCCGACCTGATGAGCAGCATCTCATGTGTGACCATGACAAAATCGGTCTTTATCATCAACGGAGAGATAAAGACACAGAATGTCGAGAACACCGTACTTATAGAAAAGAGGGAACTCGATAAGTTAGCGGGTGCTGAGGAGCTGGCAGAGCTGATCGATGAGAGGACGAAAAAGCCCAAAGTAAAAACCTGATTTTTAAAGGCCAGGAATTCCAAAACCCTAATATATGGAAATCCCTTTAGGAGTAGCAATGACTACTAACATCGCAGTGCTTGTTTCAGGAAGGGGCTCCAATCTGCAATCTGTGATAGACAATATCGAAAGCGGATATATCAGGAATGCGGCAATAAAGGTTGTCATCAGCGACATCGAGGGTGCCTATGCACTGGAACGGGCCCGGAATCATGGAATACCTGCTGTTTTCATAGACCCTTCATCCTTTGACAAGAAGCCGGCCTTTGAGCGGGAAATACTTAGTATCTTTGAGGATTATGAGATCGGACTGGTACTTCTTGCAGGCTACATGCGCATTGTAGGCAAGGAAATCCTGGGCACCTATTCCAACAGGATCATAAACATCCACCCGGCACTGCTCCCATCCTTCAAGGGCTTACACGGTCAGCAGCAGGCTTTCGACTACGGAGTGAAGGTATCCGGCTGCACCGTACACTTCGTTGATGAAGGTATGGACACAGGACCTATTATACTGCAGAGATGTGTGCCTGTCCTTGAAGGCGACACTGCGGACACGCTTGCGGCACGTATCCTTGAACAGGAACATAAGATATTCCCCGAAGCCGTGAAACTTTTCGTTGAGGGCAAACTTAAAGTGGAAGGCAGGATTGTAGTACAAACATAATTTACATTCATATACCCAGGAATTTATTATTACGGATCTAACGGTTGATTGAAATGTCTTATATCTCGGAAGTTGACCCAGAGATCGCCGAAGCCCTTAAGCTTGAGGCGAACCGTCAGGATTACAAATTGAACCTGATAGCATCAGAGAACTATGCAAGCCGCGCAGTAATGGAAGCACAGGGCTCTGTGATGACGAACAAATACGCTGAAGGATATTCAGGAAAACGCTATTACGGCGGATGTGAATTCGTCGATATTGCAGAGGACCTTGCCATCGAGAGGGCAAAGGCGATCTTCGGTGCAGAACACGTGAACGTCCAGCCACACTCAGGTTCCGGTTCCAACATGGCATGCTACTTCTCGGTCCTCAAACCAGGCGACACCATCATGTCCATGGACCTCTCACACGGAGGCCATCTCTCGCACGGAAGCCCCGTGAACTTTGCAGGACAGCTTTATAATATAGTACCATACGGTGTTGACAGGGAAACAGAAGCCCTTGATTACGATGCACTGATGGAGATGGCGAAGGCCAACAAGCCACATATGATCGTTTGTGGTGCCTCGGCATACTCAAGGACAATCGATTTCAGGGCTTTCAAGGATATAGCAGATGAGGTAGGAGCATACCTGCTTGCAGACATAGCACACATTGCAGGACTCGTAGCTGCCGGAGCACACCCAAGCCCCGTACCCTATGCAGACTTTGTCACAACCACAACCCACAAGACCCTCAGAGGACCGAGAGGTGGAATGGTAATGTGCAAAGAAGAATATGCAAAGGACCTTAACAAGGCAGTGTTCCCCGGACTCCAGGGAGGGCCGCTCATGCACGTTATTGCAGCAAAGGCGGTTGCATTCAAGGAAGCCAT
>JAWSUM010000045.1:0-21597 GCA_033549165.1 Methanolobus sp. | reverse complement strand
CTGCTGCCATCATGACATGCGGCAGGAATAACTTGCCCCTTTCAAAGAGGACACCTACTTCATTCATCCCGGCTGCAAGACCTTTCTCTATGATCTCTGCAGACGGAATACCCTCGCTTCTTGCCTTTTCAACGGCTGCCACAACAGCATCCTTTTTGCAGGAAACGATGGCATCAGAGAGTTCTTTAAACATTTCTTCGTTGCTCATTACTAATACCTCGTCACCTTTGTTCTCCGGAACCACCAACTTTAGTACCGGGATACAATCAGTTACAATTACCATTAAGAGAAAAGTATATATCATAAACTCAATACAATGTGTCTACTGTATGTGAATTCATGAATGAGGGTGAAATATTTCATTATACTCACACTATTACAACGTTGTTGTAATCTTAGAAGAACATTGAAACGGGACAACTAAGAAATAAAGGCGCAAGGACGCAAAGAAGGATCCGGTTTTGCATCTCTGCAGAGTAATCATATAACAAGAAATGAATTAAAAAAATAATTTCTCCGGGCAAACAGGTGATATCGTTCGCAGAAGGATTCAGCGCATGAAAGATTGCCCGGAGAATGTACAATTTCAATATTTGTGGCTCTTTGCCATCTCAACCATTGCCTGGAGGTTCCCGGTAGGCGTCTTGCTGACAATACCACAACCAGGTGCCAGAAGACCTATGCCTGCGTCCAGAACTTTCTGAGACTCTTCTTTTACTACCTCAGGAGTCTGGTTCCAGAGCACGTTCACAGGATCGAGGTTACCGACGATCACGGCCTTGTCGACCTTGCTCACTGCTGTTGCGACATCCACGTTCTGGTCAATGCTTATGGCATCGACTCCTGATGACTCCATGAGTGCAAGACCCTGGGTGGTGTCACCGCAGATGTGCAATACAACAGGTACGTTGAGCTCGTGCATGGCATCGACTATTCTTTTGTGGTAAGGTACCACGAACTTCTCATAGAACTCAGCGCCGATGAGCTGGGCACTGGCTGTCGGGTCAATGATGACCATGGTGTCGGCACCGTTCTCAACCATCTTCTTTGCATAGGCTACATTGAACTCGGTTGTGAATTCCATGAGTGCCAGACCGAAGGCTTCGTCCGTGAAGATCGCCATGAACCAGTCGTCACCGTTGAGGTGCTGTGCAAGTGAGAAGGGTCCGATCATGCTGCCCATGATGGGAAGGTCACTGGCATACTTGTCTGCGAGCATCTTGATAGCATCGCAGACCACACCGATCCTTCCGTGATCGAGGTTGTAGCTTTTGAGCTTGTCGATCTCTTCCGCGTTATTTACAACATGGCCCACAACTGATGGCTGCTGTTCCTTTGTACCTGACTTGATCTCACAGCCGAAGAACTCGGCCTCTGCGGTGATATCGAAGGGTACGCGTACAGCCTCGAACCCGACTACGGTGTGGCCTGCTTCGGCAAGTGCTGCCATCTTCCCGGCATCATCGTTGGCCTCGGGCCAGAAGGCTCCGCAGGCTTCCATCTGTTCCACGGTCCCTGTCTGTGTGACGGATACTGCAGGCATCCTGTCAACAGGCTGGCCGGTCAATGCACGTGTTAATCTTTCTTTTGGAGTGTACTTTTCCATAATTTATCCTCTCTTTCTGTCAAAAATTACAACTCGGGACCCCACTTGCATTTCCTGCCGGGCTTTATGGTTGCAGAGATTATCTCGATTCCCTTTGAATCCTCCCATACGCCGTGGGTCTTACAGTTTACAATTGCCCTTAGATTGACGATCGCTGACCTGGTACCACAGGTACCGCATACCCCGAAGCCGTGAATAGTGCAGTTCATTATCTCACGTGCAGCTATCATATCCTCGGTACCGACAACATTGAAGACAGTTTCATTGATGTCCTCACTCAGTGCCAGCTCTCTTTTTTCTACCAGCCCTCCGTTAAGGTACAATTCTATCTCGACGTCCTTTTCTTCCATCTTATCAGCTATCTTCCCTACACTCACCTTTACCTCAAAAGGCTCTCCGGCTATTACTTCCTCAGGAGCCTCTATCAGTGGAATATGTTCTTTTTCACTATCATTCTGTGATGTCATAACCTCACCTCAATTGTATTTTGTATGATATCAAAAAATAGGGGAAATACCATGATCGGCATCTCCTCAGAACTTATAGTGGCTAACTGAATGGTACAGCATCACCACAAAGAATATCAGTATTCCGGCCAGCAGGCTGAAGTAACCTACGGGGTCCCATAGGAAGACTATAGAGCCGGTCTCGGACCATCCTACCAGTACAGAACCCTGTATCTGTGTGGGTACAACCAGGCAGATAAAGGCAAGCACAAAAATGAAAATAATGTCAAATGCCTCCATTAGCCCGTTCTTTTTCTGTATCTCATTTGCCATATTCGACCTCCTTACTCATAATACCCGAACTCTTGCATATGCTGCTTAAGCGAATGACGTACCTGCCAGTATCCTATGGTCTCGACAAATACTATCATTAAGAAGAACAGTATATACAGCCCTATAATGCTGCTTGAGACAGCCGAGCCAGCATAGGACAGGACTGTATATACAACGTAGCCTTCTACGATTATGAGCAGCGCTATCGCGCCTACTATCAGGTATGTGTCCTTTCGCAATCCGTCGTCATATTTTGTCTCTTTGACAATATCCATTCATATCACTCCTCTGA
Organism: Methanolobus sp.; assembly: GCA_033549165.1. Classification (GTDB taxonomy): domain Archaea; phylum Halobacteriota; class Methanosarcinia; order Methanosarcinales; family Methanosarcinaceae; genus Methanolobus. The sequence goes on along the minus strand of JAWSUM010000045.1, from coordinate 18,920 downwards.
GACCTTGTGATGGCTTGGGTTCGGCCAGTCCATTTCCTTTCCCCAGTCGAAATGCTTCATGTGCTTCTTGTGCTTATTGTGGAAGTAGAAGTACGCCACCAGGTAGAATATCAGCGCAAAGACCAGATTGTACCTGTAACCCCAGAACAGCGTGGACATGATCACTATTGCAATCGCCATTGCAAACCAGGCGATCCACGGCTGCAGGGGGCTGACGAACGGGCGTACCTTACTGATATGTGTCGGGAACATCTTTCTGAAGCGTATCAGGGAGAACGGTATCAGAACATAGCACAACAGACCCGACACAATGGAGAAGGTAATAACCTGGTCCAGATATCCGCTGAATGCGAACGCTATGGCGATGGGCATGGTGAAAATGACAGCCTTGTAAGGAGTCTGGTATTTCGGGTGCACCGCGGAGAACCAGTTGGATACGAAATGGTCCCTTGAGAGTGCAAACCAGGATCTCGAGGAGTCACATACACATCCGTTGGCGCTTGAAACGCATGTCAGCAGTGTTCCCAATGCCAGCAAGGCTATCAGGAAGTATAAACCACTTGCCTGCGCCGCCTCAAAGAGCGGGTAGACAGATACTCCAAGACCTTCCGCAGGTACGTCGGAAGGAAGCAGCGTTGCACATATGAAGAGTGTCATTGCCGCACCTACCAGCAGCGTGATCATTCCGGCCTGCTGTCCCAGGGGCACTGCCCTTGAAGGGTGCTTGCATTCCTCTGCACACATTGCAGCTCCTTCTATACCCAGGAAGAACCACGGACCAAACTGCAAAGCTGCGAACAGACCGATCAGCCCGTTGGGAATCGCTCCCTGGAACAGGTTCTCCGGATGCAGTTCGAATACGCCCAACGTTCCCGAGAAGAAGAACACTATAATCGCAAGGAAAGCGATGGCAGTCATGAAGAAGTTCAGTGTGAGCGCAGCCACAACACCCCTGTAGTTAATGAAAGTCAGAGTCGCGATTACCAGTAGCGTCACAGGGAATACCTGCAACTCCGGGAATATCTCCTGCGCAATAAAAGCAACGACTATAGCATCCGCAGCCTCAAGGGCTATGTATTCCATATAAACCGCAAGTCCGACACTTGCCGCAGCACCCGGTCCTACGAACAACCTGGCCCAGTCATAAGGCCCTCCTGCAAGTTTGGTGGCCGATCCCAGCTCACTTGCACATAAGGAAATCATAACATACATTGTTCCCGCCACAAGCATTGCCAGCAGGGAACCGAGAACTCCTCCCTTTGCTATGGTGAAGTTCCATCCCATAAATTCACCCACCAGAACTATGCCTACTCCCAGGGCCCATACATGGTAGGGGCGCAGGGTCTTCACGAGTCCCGGTGATTCCGATTCCATCACTCCGTCGGCCATCTTATCACCTCTTTAATTTCTTAGATACTTTACTGGCATCCAGCAGAACCCAGCCTATTAATATAAAAGCCAGTAAATATATCACTCCGTTAATGATAGTCCAATATCCGTCCATCGGATTGCCTCCAGTTACTGATTTCTTTTAGAATGATTATTAGTTACATTACCTTCGATAAAAAAATGCCAGTGAAAACTTCACTGGCAAAAGGTTTCGAATTTTGCTCAGAATACCAGACCGAGATCCTCGAGCTTCTTTCTGGCACCGTCGTAGACCTTGACGTACTCGTCGGTTGGTGTTACGGTCTTGACATCGTAACATTCCTGGAAGGTCTTACCTGCTGGTGCATTTGCATAGTTGTTCTCGTAGAGTTTCACAAGACCGTCAAGTATCCTGTTGACCTCCTCGATTTCCACTCCTGCGGTTGCCCTTGCGGCTTCTCCCATCATCCTGGCTTCCATACCCGTGGTCTTGTCCTGCACGACACCTTTTGCGGATGCGACACCGGAGAGGATCTCACGGCCGGATGCAGTGTCGGTGATGGACTGAGCGGATGCTTCCAAAAGACACATCTCGGTACATGGACCTGCACATGGATAGTACTGGTTACCGGAGAGCATATCTGTAAATTCTGAGATGGTTGCACATGCCCAGCCAGCGATCATGAGGGTCTCACGAGTGTTTGTGGATCCCCAGCGGATGTGGACAGGACCGTCAAGGTGCCAGCTTGCGTTGCTCATTACAAATGCATTTATGTGGGTTGCAATGTCAACAATTGTGGTTTCTTCTATGCCACCGGCATAGCCACCAAAGATAGGCATCTGTTCGTCCATGATGATGTCACTGTTAGCCTGATAGTGTGCAATTACACTGATAGCATCAAGGTCGATCTTGAGCTCGTTGAGCTGGGAGACCTCATGGCTGTCACTGCTGATCATGCCACCGGCACAGTCAGCAGAGATATTTCCCTGAGCGGACAGGGAAGTCTCTGGTCCCTATATGCCCATGCCTGGCCTTCCGGCCATTGCACATGCCTGTTTGATCAGCCTTGCTTCTGTTTTGGCTGCAAGGACTTCGTAAGGGCTCTTTGGAATTGTTGGTTTTCCACGAACAGACATAATGACACCATCCACAATAGTGTCAACTTCCTTCTCAAGAGCGTAGCTCATGTGAACAGGCATGAAAACGTCTTCAGAAATAGGGGAACCTGTCGGACCGCCCTGCACGATAGGCTTTCTCTTGTCACCAACATTTCTCTTCTGGACCCTTACAGCATCTCTGCCGGTTCCAAGTGTGAATTCTTTCTGGACATTGTTGATAGCGTCCCAGATCTCATCCTCTGTGTATTTTACTACACGACTTGTGTCGGTACAGAAAATACCGCAGTCAAGAAGCATCTCAAAACCTGCTTTGAAGAGGTTTTCCATCATGTCCTTGTCTGTTGGAATGAATTCTCCCTTGAAATCAAGGTTGTACTTCTGCTTGAGTTCCATTGCCTTCATAGGAATGGTCATGAGATCCCAGTCATCCTGGGTCATCTTCTGACCTTTCTTTGCACGCTCGTAGAACTCATAACAATCTAATGATCTTGAAAATGTCACCTTGTATACCCCCTTATTTCATAAGTCCTAATGCTACACGGGCTGCATCTGCTGCATTTTCTGCTGTTGCGTCTGCTCCGATCTCTGCGATCCATCTATCTGAAACAGGTGCACCACCGAACATAATCTTTACAGAATCCCTGAGGTTTTCTTCTACAAGAGCTTCCACTGTGTCTTTCTGACCCAGCATGGACGTGGTCATGAGTGCAGAACCTACAAGGAGTATTTTGCTACCCTCGAGCTTTTTGACTTCAGCTATGATGGTATCATCTGGTACATCCACACCAAGATCGACTATCTTGAAACCATTCGCACCAAGCATGGTTGAAACTAAACGGTGACCGATGTCGTGGATGTCGCCTTCCTGTACAAAAGTGATGGCTGTTCCCACACCCTCGCCTACCTTCGCTTTCGCCAGCTCAGGGGTGAGAATCTCCATTGCACCGTTCATGGCCTTTGCAGACATCATTATCTGCGGGAGGTAGATCTCTGCTGCCTCGAACTTGTCTCCTACTATCTGCATACCTACCGAAAGACCTTCCTCGATAGCTTCCACAGGGCCGATACCAGCATCAAGGGCTTCCTGTGTGGCGGCTTTACAGCCATCGATATCCTGCTTAACGATAGAGTCTCTGAGTTTGTCTAAGATTTCTTGCTTTCCCATAGATTCACCTTATCTTTTTTGTTTAACAATATTTTTAAAGTGTTGCAACTATCCGATAATCAGTATCCCGGAAAACCAATACGCACCAGGGACCTATTCAACGGACAACCGCATCTATAGGGTGGAAAGACATCGTAACATATAGCATAATTCTTGATGACTTTTCAGTAACTGCCTTACATCGACCTTCGTCCGTGGAAGTGCGAAAGACAGAATAATCCCAAACCGTAACTGACTTTTACTTGACCATGATATCTGCAGAAGGTATGTGAATTGTCATATATCATGTGACTTGTAACCACCCATGTGAGTTTACGGGTAAATTACATTAATATAAGACCAGTTCAAACAGGTTTAATAATTAGGAAAATAAGAACATGAGATCATCACTTGTCAACATCGTGTGGTTTTCTGAAAAAAGAAAAAACCTGCTGCTGCTTTTGAGCGAGGGCAGGAGGAACATCGAGCAGATAAGAAGATCCCTTAATGTAACGACCAGGTCCATAATGCCACAGATAAAGACACTGAAGCATGAACATCTCATAGTCCAGGAAGAGGATTATTTCAGTCTGACGCTTGTGGGGGAGATCCTTGTGAGGAACATGCTTCCTTTCCTGGACACATCAAGGGTGGTGGAGGAAAACAGGGATTTCTGGGTGACCCGCAACGTGGAGGCAATACCTCCGCATCTGTTCAGCAATATCAGGGATCTGGGGCACTATTTTTTGATAGAACCCGATATAAACCGTATGTTCGAACTTCCCAGGGAGTTTACTGAAAATATCCCGAAATCAAAACATGTAATGACATTTGTTTCATATCTTCATCCCGCTTTTCCTTCCCTCTATTCCGAAGTATCCAGATCGGGTGCCAGGATATCACTTTTTATGACTGCAGAGGCCCTGGAGAAACTGGAACAGGAACATGCTTCGGATTTCAGGGATCTGACTAAAGGGAACGGTACGGACATATTCCTCTATCAGGAAATACCGAAACTTCCCATGGTGACGGTGACCGACTGGTTCGGCTATATCTGCCTTTTCAATCAGGGAGGAAGGTATGACCACAGGGATATAATAAGTTTCGATGAAAGTGCCCTGAAATGGTGTCATGATCTTTTTGAGCATTACAGGCAAAACTCGATAAAGGTCTATCCCGCAAAAGACAGGGAACCGCAGACCGGTCTTCCGGAGGTGGGATGAATGGAATCATCGCTGCTGGAAACGGTCTGGTTTTCGGAAAAACGAAGAAAACTGCTTCTGTTATTGCTTGACGGTCCCAAAACCCCCGAAGAAATTAAGAGCGCTTTCAGGGTAAACTGGCGTTCTTTGATATTGCCCCTCAAAGAACTCAGGGAAGAGGAGCTTGTTCTCAGCAACGACGGAAAGTATGAACTGTCGGTTATCGGCAGGCTCATAACTGAAACTGTGAAACCTGTCGACGGCGTGCTGAATCTTTTTGAAGGAAGCACGGAGTACTGGGCTCACCGGGACCTGAGAGCAATCCCGCAGCAACTTCGGGACAGGATAGGCGAGATCGGGGAACCTAAGATCATAGAACCCGACCTGAACCACATGTTCGAACCACCCGAACAGGTTTTCAGCTCTCTGCGAAAGTCAGGCCACGTGCATTCCGTCTTTTCAATATACCATCCTCTATACCCACCACTCTATTGCAAGCTTGCCGAAAAAGGCGTAGAAATATCACTGGTAGTCACTAAACCGGTATTTGAGAGGATGCAGGAAGACTGCAGAGATGAAATGGAGAAGATACAGCACCTGCAAAACATGAATCTGTCCCTGTACAGGACGGAGATGACGGAAATGATCCCTCCTTCGATAGTGGTCACAGACAGGATATTCCTGGCCAGTTTTTTCAACCTGAACGGAAGATACGATCACAGGGACGTGATGAGTTTTGCAGGAAGCTCCCTGGCATGGGGTGAAGAACTTTTCGAAAACTACAAACTCAGTTCGCACAGGTTGCCCGAATCCGGGATATGAAGACATGCAACGGCAGACTGCCTCGCTACAAAGAACGATGAAAAGGTACAAGTAAATGAAAAAGAGCCAATTCCTGAAACCCAGCCAGATGCCGATCAAGGCCAAAATGACCCTGTACATAGTGGTCGGGGTCTTCCTGGTACTGGCGGCTTCGACAGCCGTGAGCATCTCGACTGTTATTGCTCAGGAGAGGGAACTGGCATATCAGCAGTCCGTGGAGATGGCAAGGCACTATGCGAACCAGTTCGACGGGGATATGAAGGCTAACATGGCCATTGCCAACACCCTTGCGCGTACCATGGAAATGTACCAGTCCGCCGACAGGGAAGAGGTCAACGATATCCTTGAGAACGTCCTGCAGGAGTACCCTTCCCTCACCGGAGTCTATGTGGGATATGAAGAGAATGCCTTTGACGGCAGGGACAGCGAATATGCAGGCACTCCCGGCCATGATTCAACCGGCAGGTTCGTACCCTACTGGAACACCATCAACGGACCTATCGGTGTCGAACCGCTGGTACACTACGATGAACAGGACTACTACCAGATACCTGAAAAAACAAAGGATGCAGTGGTTACCGAGCCTTATTTTTACCAGGGCATTTTCATGGTCAGTTTTGACGCTCCTATTTTCAGGGACGGGGAATTTGTGGGCATTGCGGGCGTGGACGTATCGCTGGAGTATATAGATGAGGAGGTAAGCGACATAAAGGCCTTTGATACAGGCTATGCTTTCGTGACCGGGAACACCGGCATCATCGTATCACACCCCGAATATAAGGACAGGATGGGCACCCAGACGCTGTATGATTTTAACGTACCTGCAATATCGAAAGCTGCCGACGACATCAGACAGGGAAGGGGCGGTAGTCTTGAAACTGTCGACCCTGTCACAGGCAAGGGAGTCATCATGTTCTACGAGCCGGTCAAGACGGGAAATTACTCCTTCGTGCTGGTGGTCCCGAAGGAAGAAATGTATGCAGGGGCAACCCTCCTCAGGAACAAGCTGATCGTGATCTCTGCTATCTCAATCGTCTTTATGGCAGGAATCTCCTACCTTATTGCGGTATCGATAACTTCTCCTATAAACAGGATAGTCGACAATTTCAGACAGATAGCAAAGGATGCCGTTAACGGAAAACTGGATACCAGGGCCGAAACAGATGTGGAGGAAGACTTTGAGGAAATACCGCGAGGACTTAACGACATTCTGGAGGCTGTAATTGCACCTTTACGTGAAACTATGCGAGTGACGAACGCCCTTGCAAGGGGTGAACTGGAGGCACGTACCGAGCTGGAGCTCAAGGGTGAGTTCAAACAGCTCGGGGACACACTGGACAATTTCGCGGACTCCCTCAATAATATCGTTGCAGATTCCAATAAGGTACTTACCGCCATACAGAACGATGATTTCTCCCGCAGTGTCCGGGTACATGGCGAAGGGGATTTCAAGATACTGACAGACGGAATAGAGGAGACCAGGCATTCGTTAAGCGTAGCCATTTCAGAGCAGAAAAAAGCTGAAAAGGCCCTCCGGGATTCAGAGAGGAAGTTCAGGACATTGTTTGAAAGTCCCAATGATGCGATATACCTGCATGACCTGCTGGGCAGGTTCATAGAAGTGAACGGGGTGGCGTGTGAAAGGATGGGATATACCCATGCCGAGTTTCTTACAATGACACAGATGGATCTCGATGCGTCCTATAGCGGGAGGGAACTTCTGAGGAGGATCCGGGTACTGTGTAAATTAAGAAGCAACCTTCTCGAAACGGTCCATATGAGAAAAGACGGTTCCGTCTTCCCTGTGGAACTTAGCAGCAGGATCGTCAAGTACGACGGAAACACTGCCGTAATCACCATTGCACGTGACATCAGCAAGCGAAAGCAGACTGAAAAAGCGTTGAAAGACTATGCCGAAGAGCTCAAGCATTCCAACGAGCTCAAGGAGGAAATGGAAAACATCATCAACCACAGTCCTGTGATCGTTTTCAAATGGAGGCCCGAAAAGGAGTGGCCGGTGGAATTCGTATCCAGCAACGTAGTACAGATTGGGTATACGGTTGAAGATTTCACATCCAATCGTCTAAATTATGCTGACATAGTGCACAAGAAGGATGCATGGAGAATGCATTTACACCTTTCCAAATATTATCATACAAAAACCAACGAATTTAACTGTGAATACAGGATATTCACTAAATCAGGACAGATGAGATGGGTCGACGAAAGAACATTCATCCGTCACCATCACGACGGAAGTATTACCCTGCAAGGTATCATACTTGACATCACCGAGCGTAAAATCGCCGAGGAAGCACTGCTGCAGACCGAGAAGATACGCAAGAAGGAAATCCATCATCGTGTCAAGAACAACCTGCAGGTTATTTCAAGCCTGCTCTACCTTGCATCCGAGAATTTCAAGGACAAGAACGTGATAGAAGCATTCCTGGACAGCCGCAACCGCGTAAGGTCAATGGCCCTGATACATGAAGAACTCTACCAGTCAAAGGATATGACCAGTATTGATTTTGCAGACTACACCAGTAACCTGCTGCAATACCTGTCCAAATCGTACGGATTTGAAAGTAAGAACATCACTCTTGATTCGAATATCGATGACGTGCATCTGGGTGTTGATACTGCGGTCCCGCTCGGCATGATCATCAACGAACTTGTCTCAAACTCATTGAAACATGCTTTTCATAACGGTAAACACGGGATTATCAGTGTGGACCTGAATATCCGGAACAACAGTTTTATCCTGAAGGTCAAGGATAACGGTATTGGCCTGCCTTCCGAGATAGACTTCAGGAATACGGAATCTTTAGGGTTGCAGCTCGTCACCACCCTGGTGGACCAGATCGACGGTACAATCGAACTGGACACAAGCGAGGGAACTGAATTTATCATAGGTTTTAAGGAAGTAAAATAGAAGGATAGAAGGTGCAAAGATGGGGAATCAGAAAATATTGGTCGTTGAAGATGAAAACGTAGTCGCACTGGAAATAAAGAAGAGACTGATAAGACTTGGATATGTGGTACCCAGTGTAGCCGCATCCGGGAAAGACGCTATCAGCAAGGCAAAGGGCTTTCTTCCGGACCTGGTGCTTATGGATATCAGGCTCAAAGGGGAAATGGACGGAATCGAAGCCGCACAGGAGATCAGGACACAATTGGGCATTCCCGTAATTTACCTCACAGCCCACTCGGACGAGGAAACGCTTGAAAGGGCCAAGCAGACCGAGCCGGACGGCTATATATTGAAACCCTTCGAAGAGGATGACCTGCGTACCATCATCGAAGTAACCCTTTATAAGCATCAGAAGGAAAATACCTGAAAATTTTCCCGGCTACTCACTTTTTCAGAGATTCTTTTTATTCTTCTGACTTCTGCAAAGTATCATAGCCTCTGATAATTTGCAGACCAGATGCATATTGACACAGAATCATGCTAAATATCAGCATGATTTAGTATTGATCAGACCCCGTTATGCTATAAGGTTCCCCGGAATTGCTAATCGGCTTGTTCCGATCACTGGTGTGAATACCGGACGACAGGGTCTATATCCATAGCAGGGATGCGGATATGTATCCCTGTCACTTCCCTCCACATAGGAGACTATATCCATAGCAGGGATGCTGATGTGTATCCTGCCACTCCCTCCACAGGAGACTATATCCATAGCAGGGATGCTGATATGTATCCCTGTCACTTCTCTCCGCATATGAGACTACAAAGGATATATATGTAATAACAGGTTTCGTTTCTACAAAAAATATATATAATAGACGTTGTGGGCAATATATATATATGCCGATAAGTAAATTCTTCAATAGTATCGGACCTGATACAATCAGAACTCCCGATACCTCAGAACAAGACGCAGGGCCTGAAAATGCAAAGATGCATGCAAGCCCGGAGATATCAATTATAGAAACAGAGTAAAAGGAAGTGCAATAAATGTCATTCACGAAAAGAAACGGAAGCAATTGGATACTCGAATTTCTCGGATTCTAGGAAATGGTAAGAAAAAGGTCTCGATTCAAGGAGCTGTTAGCATGGAAAGAAAACCACTTGATACACTTATTAGCAAAACCGGTTTATGGGTGTCGAGAAACGGATACCTGCACGGGATAAGAAGTTGCGAGGCATCCCAGAAGAACCTGCGGATAACAATGGATTGCGGAGAGACTATCACAGTACGCAATTCAAGATCCAGCAAAGCTGCAAGATCCCTCAGGAACCATAAATTCCAGAAACCCTGCAAGAAATGCCGTGTCCAGGAAGAAAAGATTAAAGAATTCTCAGCAAAAGTCTCCAGAAATGAAGTCAAAGTCACTGTCAGGACAATACCTTCTTCACAATTCAATTCATACACAACCGGAATACCGGATATAACGGTGCCATCTCAAAATCCGGTTCAGCAACAGGCCAGCTCTATTAAAGCGGCCACTGATACTAATTCTGCAAACCCGGTTCCAAAAAAGGCCGGGACGGTTGCCGCCCAGACCTTCGTACCGCAGCCCAGAACCCAGAAACCCAAGGTGAACAAAGCCACCAATCACTCCTTCCAGAAATCGGTCAAACCTGTAAAAACCGAATTCACCCAGAGCCAGAAGAACAGGATACTCTCATTGCTCGGAACCGGAGAAATGATATCATTCTCAAAGGAAAAGCGCTCCTTTGCAGAACTGGAATCCACACTGGTGACAGAGAGGAAAAAAGACATCCGGGATATATACGAGAACAGCAGGGAAAACCTTCTCGGAAAACTTGAGAGAACGATAACCGAGTTCTTCGTGGACATGGGTTTCCTTGAGGTGAAATCGCCCATACTCATTCCCTTCGAGTACATGGAAAAAATGGGAGTCGGTGAGGATAAGAAACTATCCGAGCAGATATTCAGGGTCGGTGACAACATGTGCCTGCGCCCGATGCTGGCTCCTGGCCTGTACAACCACCTGAGAAAATTCGATAACGTACTCCCTGACCCTGTCCGGATATTCGAGATAGGTCCGTGCTACCGCAAGGAATCCGACGGTAACAGTCACCTTGAAGAGTTCACCATGCTCAATTTCTGCCAGATGGGGTCCAGATGTACCAGAAAGGAACTTGAATTTCTTATCAAAGAATTCCTGGACTTTTTAGGCATCGAGTACGAGATCGTGGGTGATAGCTGTATGGTCTACGGCGACACCATCGATGTGATGCACAAGAACATGGAACTCTCATCCGCTGTCGTTGGTCCGATACCAATGGACATGGACTGGGGCATTGACAAACCCTGGATAGGGGCCGGTTTCGGGCTTGAGAGGCTATTGAAGGCAAAACACGATTTCAAGAATGTCAAGCGTGCTGCCAGGTCTGAATCCTACTACAACGGTGTCAGCATAAATCTGTGAGGTGCTAAAATGATAAAGAATACCAATTACCAGAACCTCGACAGATTTGCAGAAGACATAATCAATGGTCGCCAGCTCACAGATGAGGATCTCAGGGAATTGCTTTCCCTGGATGAAGAAGAGGATATCCGGAAACTGTACTACATGGCGAAGAAAGTGAGGGATCATTTCTTCGGGAACAGGGTCTTCCTCTACAGTTTCGTATACTTTTCAACATACTGTAAGAATAACTGCGCTTTCTGTTACTACAACAGGTGTAATGACATACAGCGCTACCGCCTGGATATGGAGGAGATACGCAACATAGCCAGGGCCCTGAAGAACGAGAACATCCACATGGTCGATCTTACCATGGGAGAGGACCCGTATTTTCACGACAATCCTGAAAAGTTCGTTGATATCGTGAAAACAGTGAAAGAGGAAACAGGACTTCCAATCATGATCTCCCCGGGTGTCATGGATGACAGCACACTCATCCGGCTCCATGAGGCAGGAGCCGATTTCCTCGCACTTTACCAGGAAACCCATGACAGGGAACTCTACCGGAAACTGAGGGTTGGCCAGTCATTCGAGGAAAGGCTGCATGCCAGAAAATTCGCTAAGAGCATAGGATACTGCGTCGAAGACGGTATACTCACAGGTGTAGGAAATGATATCGAGTCCACCATAGAGTCACTCAGGGGAATGCAGAGGAATGAACCGGATATGGTCCGTGTCATGACCTTTGTTCCACAGGAAGGAACCCCTCTTGAGCAAGTGGCCCAGAAGTCCGGCATCTCAGAACTGAAGATAATATCCATACTCAGGCTGATGTTCCCTGACAGGCTCATACCTGCATCCCTTGACCTTGAAGGGATTGATGGCATGGTCCACCGCCTGAATGCAGGCGCAAATGTTGTCACATCGATAATAGCTTCAGACTGCTCACTTGAAGGTGTTGTCAACTACGACAGGGAACTTGAAGAAAGGGACAGGGATCCGAGAAGCGTAATCAAGCGCCTGAGGACCATGAACATGGAGCCCGCAAGCCAGGCAGATTTTATGAAAATACTGGCAAAGTCAGCAAGAAAGAGCCTTGAAATTCCGGCGGTGACCCTATGAGGACAATCTGTATCATAGGTGGCAAACTACAGGGATTCGAGGTCACATATCTTGCACATAAGGCAGGCATGAAAGTGGTTCTCGTTGACCGGAGGGAAAAACCCCTGATACTTAATGCTGTGGATGAATTCCATTGCTTCGATGTTGCCAGGGAACCTGAGAGACTGATCGAGATCTCAGAGAATGTTGATGCCATGGTCCCGGTAAACGAGAACATAGAGACCATCGAGTTTTTGAAAACAATAAAGGACAAGCTGGCCTGCCCCCTGCTATTTGATTTTGATGCCTATCACATCAGCATGGACAAGAAACGCTCCAAAGACTTCTTTCATTCCATTGACGTACCCACACCTGCTGACAATCCTACATCCCCTCCGTATTTCATCAAACCTCCGTGTGAGAGCAGCAGTGTGGGTACTTCTATCATTTACAACGACAAAGAACTGGAAGGACTTGATCCTTCCATGCTTGTTGAAGAGTATGTGGAAGGCGATGTCATCTCCCTTGAGGTTATCGGGGATGGAAGGAACTTTGCAGTTGTAAAGGAAACGAAGATACATATTGACGATACATACGACTGCCACATGGTGACACCCATCGATAGTTATCCCGAGTTCAGGAAGATCACCTATGAACTGGCAAAGAACCTCAGTCTCCGCGGGATAATGGACGTAGAGGTAATAGACAGCCCCCGGGGACTGAAGGTACTTGAAATAGATGCAAGGTTCCCGAGCCAGACACCAACGGCTGTATACCATTCGACCGGAATCAACCTTGTGGAAATGCTCATGCAGGCATTTTCAGAAGGTGTGCAGGAAACGGACATGATTGCCGAGGCGAACTATTGTATCTATGAACACCTGCTGCTTGAGAACGGAAAGCTGAAACCTGTCGGTGAGCATGTGCTTTCGCAGGGTGATGAATACATGCAGTTCCACGCCTCTGGAGGACTTGAGATATTCGAGTCCAGAGGCAATGGCAGGAACAGTGTTTTCACACTCATAAGCCGGGGAGCTGACATGGAAGAGGCTGAAAGGACCAGGGAGAGCGGAATGGAAATGATAGTAAGTCATTTCCTGAAAAAGCAACAGGAGGGATAGAAATGGCACTTTTGACACCAGAGGACCTGGAAAACCTTTCCACGCAACTTGAGGAAAACGATGAGATTGCCAGAAGGGTCACAGGTCTTGACATCAGGAGTATATGCGAGGCACTTTACGGTACAAAACCCGGTTCTGAGAAAGTCGGCATCATACCCATAACAGCCGGGAACGGTATTATCAGCAATTTCACATCCTCCCTGCTGTATATAGTTGAATATTTCGGTTTTGAAGGTTTCATAACAGAACATCCTGATGTAACAGGTTACTATGAGGCAGTTTCCCGGGGTGCTGACATTATAATGATGGCAGACGACCACATCTTCACCGCCCACAACCTGAGGAACGAGAAAATTGTCAGCAACCATGTGGCTACAGGTGTGATTTACGCAGATATTGCTTCAAGATACAAGGAAGCAAATTCAAAAGATATTCTTGTCATCGGGCTTGGCAGGGTCGGTTATGCAGGAGCGTGCCACCTCGTGAACAAGGGTTTCAATGTCTATGCATGCGATCCCAACAAGGAATTCCTTCAGAAGGCTGTTGATGAACTGGGCATAAAACCCTACTGTAGTGATGACAGGAAAAAATTTTCCATGGTCTTTGAGGCCACGCCTAACGCAGATACAATCTCAGAAGGTATGATAGAGGAAAGATGTCTGGTCTCAACCCCTGGAATACCCTGTGGACTGCCGCCTGAGATCGGAAAGAAATATCATGTTGACCTTGTGATGGAGCCTCTTGTAATTGGAGTGGCTTCAATGTTGTATTCCGTAATTCAGAACTAATGAAAATGGAGTGTTTAGAGAATGTATGTGATTTCACTGGACCTTGGAACGAGCGGTTTCAGATCACAGCTCATCGATCTTGAAAAACAGGAAACTGTCAGAACAGTTATTACCATGGGACATCCACTTCCAGGAGGCAACGTGATGGACCATCTTGACTTTGCCATCACCACAGGAGCGGATGTGGCACACAGGCTCATGATCGAAACCGTGAAGAAGATACTTGAGAAGTTTGCCGTAAGACCCGAAGAGATAGCAAGGATAGCGGTCTGTGGAAATCCCATCCAGCTTTCACTCTTCCAGAACCTGGAGATCAGGGACCTTGCATATGCAGGAAAGAACAAACAGGCTGCCCTGGGTATCGATGATGTCAAAAGGGAAGCAAGGATATTCCCTGCAAATGAGATATTCGAGGGTATCTTCAAAATGGACAACTGTGAGATAATCGTGCCTCCTGCAATCAAACATGAGATAGGGGCTGATGCACTCGCCATGATGCTGGAAACGGATTTCATCCATCAGGAAGAGATCTGCCTTGTGACGGACTACGGCACCAACGCAGAGATGGCTTTGAAGATCGGGGACAGGATCATGACTGCAAGTGCGGCAGCAGGTCCTGCTATTGAGGGTCAGGGGATTGCCTGTGGTATGCTTGCAGGTCCCGGTGCCATCAGCGATGCCAATTTTGAGAACGGATACTGGAGGCTCACGGTCCTGGACAATACTATCAATCCTGTGAAGGGACCGCTGGTGGACCCGGTCACCGGCGACACGATCGAAAGTACGGGAGTGGTCCCAAAGGGCATTACTGGTACAGGGGTCATTTCCACCATTGCACTGGCCCTGAAGACAGGGATGATAGAAAAGCTTCCAAAGCTTCCCAACGGCAAACTCATACTTGGCGACGGCATAATCATCACTGACAAAGATGTCGAAGAGGTTGGAAAAGCGATTGGAGCCATCAGGGCGGCACACATGACCCTTATGGTCGAGGCAGGTATGAAATTCGAGGACCTAAAATACTCTTACATGTCAGGAGCTACCGGTACATATGTGGATGCAGAGAAGGCAAGACACATAGGTTCTGTTCCCGGCTTTTCCCAGGGGATCATCCAGTTCGGTAACACTTCCATCGGACTTGCCAGAAAGCTTGCCATCGACAGTTCCAGGCTCGAGGAAGTCAAAGCTGTTGCGGAAAAGATACTGGCAGACCATATCATGATGGCGACCAGCGAGACGTTCAAGGACATCTACGTCTGCGAACTTTCCACATGGCAACACGGTATGCCGAGGGAGATGTACGACCAGATGCTTCAGATGTACGGCATTCCGGCATTCCCGAAAGACCTCGAAGAAGTCCAGATTGAAAAACGGGTCAAGAGAGATATCGACGATGTGGGTTACCTGGGACTGGATATCGTAAAGGATATCGGGATAATCCTCGAAGCTCCAGTGGAAAAATGCATTCTCTGCCACAAATGTGAGGAAGAGTGCCCCGAAGATGCCCTGGTTATAGTTGAAAGGGACTGGGGAAGGTTTGTCGATATCGATAGCCAGCATTGTCTGGGAACCAGCTGCAGGCGATGCGTGGCTATCTGCCCTGAGCAGACCATGAACCACACACTGCTGAAGATCAAGGAAAAAAATCTGTGATATTTGCAGTATCGATCAGACTTATTCATCGAACCTGAGAATGCTCGTCTTATACGTTGCGAGGTCCACGACAGGTACCTGGCAGGGTGTCGGGACGACATTCATCCTTTTCTGGAACTCTGTCTGGTCCTGCCATGTGCCCGAGTTTATAAGCAGTACGTTCTTGTACCATTCCACACCCACGGTGTGCACGTGACCGCAATGCAGTATGTCGGGTACCTGTGTCAACACGAAATGGTCGTTCTTTTCGGGTGCAATGGAAACACGGCTTCCGTACATTGGTGAGAGGTGCCTGAACTTCATCATCTCGACCATTCCTTTTGTGGGTGCATGATATGAGACACCGGGAACGGCAGCTACCAGGTCGTCGATGGAGCGTCCGTGGTAGATCAGGATCTTCGTACCGTCCAGGTCCACCATTGCAGGATTGCCCACAAAGGTCACATTGGAAGGGAAATCGGCCCTGATAATCTCGGGCAATTTCGGCTGGGGTTCGGCCTGGCGTACAGCGTCGTGGTTTCCGGGAGAAATGACGATCCTTATGTGTTTTGGTATCTCATCGAAATACTCGGCAGCTCTTTTGTACTGGTCGTATACGTCAGGGATGTTGAGCTCATGCTCCTGTCCGGGGTATATACCGACCCCGTCTACCAGATCGCCTGCAACCACAAGGTAGCGCACTTCCCTGGAGATGGCAGCAAGAGCTTCGTTGTCGGTGTCCCCTCTCAGGAAATCTATGAAGCGCTCCCATGGCTCCTCCATGAAGGTGGAGCTGCCCACATGTACATCGGAGGTGAGCACTGCCTTTCCGAAGCTGCCACCCTTTCTGGCCATGGTGTTCGGCAGGTCCGGAAGAATTATCTTCTGCGCTATCATGAGTTTCCCGTCATTGGTGAGGACGCCGGAAAAACCCACCACCTCATCCAGCACGATATGCGTCGCCTGTTCATAGAGTTCCTTGTCCGCCATGCGTACAAGCACCGAGAATGTACCTGTGGGGTCCTCGACTTCCATTATCTTATGACCGTTGCTTGTACTCTTAATATCGGATATCATGCCGATTATCGATATTTCACCGAGGTCCTTCCCACACCGCAATCCGGGGGAGCGGTTCTTGCTCAGGCTCTCAATTGGTCTTGCATTGACCCTTGTGCGTATGATCTCACTGAGCCTGCTATATCGGTTCCTGAAGAACTGGACAAACTCCATGTATTCTCCCACGCAGGTGGAATTGTCAGAAATATCCGAAACAACAGACACGGGATTATCAAATAGTAAAAGATCATTGCTGGCAACGACTGAGGAGAGTGGCCTGGCAGCCTGTATCGTAAGTGTGGCAGCAGGAAAACTGCCATTATCGTCAAAAGATCCAGGGTCAATATGCTCAACACCGATCACCAGTACGGATGTATCAATGTTTTCAAGGACCTGCTGTACCAGCTTCTCAGGAGAACAGTGGGAGCATATGAGTTCCACTGCTTCAGAACTTATCTGATATCCTTCTTCGATAAAAACCGTAAGTACATCAACTTCATTCATGGTTGATCGGGGGGAGTGTTTTCAGGTACGATTAGTATAATAAATAGAGTATTTCATAATCCATACGTTAAGATTTTATTGGGAGCAAGTATATTCCTTATCCTAAAATATCCTTTTGTATTCTAAAATTTAAAGCAGGAATAAAATGACCTTAAAAGATAAATATAAGGCCTTTAAAGAAAGTGATAATTTTTACGTATCACTTACCCGCGATATCTTATCAGTATTCTTGGCCGTCTTGATATTTGCCTCTTTCTCACAGGTGGTCTTTGGAATGTGGACACCGATGGTTGCCGTTGAATCAGGCAGCATGGAACCACATATGAACGTTGGTGATATCATCTTCATCAAGAATATTGACAGGACCGATATCGTGACATATGAGGAAGGTTATGCGAATTACACCTCTTTTGAAAGCTATGGAAACGTGATACTTTACAAGCCTTACGGACAGGACGGTGCCACGCCAATTATCCACAGAGCAATGTATTATGTGGAAGAAGGCGAGGCCATGTGGGAAGGAGGACCAGCCGCACCGTATTCAGGCTATATCACAAAGGGCGACAATCAGGTAACGAACAAATACTATGACCAGCAGGGTCAGGTAAGTTACCTCTTGCCCGTGAAAGAAGAATGGGTGATCGGCGTCGCAAAATACAGAATACCCTATCTGGGATATCTGAGACTGATGCTCCCAAGCTTCTGATCAGAGATGTAATTGAGTTGTCATTACAGGTTTGAAACCATCCAGGGGTTTTAGCCTGTAATCCTCGAACAAAACTTTTTTTGTGCTTGTTATTGGAACGCTCAGGACGATCTCCTTTGTCCTGCCGTACCTGCCCTTACTCACTACCACCGCATTGACGATGCCCAGCATGTCCAGCTCGGACATCAGGTCGGTTACCCTTCGCTGGGTAAGGATATCCATGTCCACATGGATGCAGAGCTGGCGGTATACATTATAGACCTCGCCTGTTGTGACATTCCTGTAGCCATTGTTCCGCAAAAGCATGACACTGTATAGGGCAAGCTTGGACTGAGTGGGAAGGGTGCGTACTACCTCAACGACACGGTCGACCTCGATCTTTTCCTGGGCATTCTTGACATGCTGCTCCTCTACCTTGGACTTGTTCTCACGTTCGGCTATTTCGCCTGCAACTCTCAGGAGGTCCAATGCGCGTCTTGCATCACCGTGCTCCTGTGCAGCGAATGCGGCGCAGAGAGGGATGACCATTTCATCGAGTGCGTCTTCCTTGTAGGCGATCTGCGCCCTCTCATGGAGGATATCGCTTATCTGATCCGCATCATACGGAGGGAAGATTATTTCTTCCTCACCGAGAGAACTCTTTACCCTGGGATCCAGGAACTCAGTGAATTTCAGGTCGTTAGAAACACCGATCATGCTTACCTTCGCCTGTCCCAGGTCCGTGTTTATACGGGAAAGATTATAGAGAACATCATCACCTTTTTTTATCAGCTTGTCAATTTCATCAAGAATTATAATGATTACCTGTTTTTCAGAATCGATAGCTTCCTTGAACTTTGCGAAAACCTGATCAGTGGGCCATCCGGTCATCGGGACATCTTCACCGAACTGCCTTGAAAGATTGGCCAGCAACCTGTACTGGGTATAGATAGGTTTTGTAAATATTGTACAAAACACGTGATTATTATGCCAAAA
>JAWSUM010000044.1:0-21772 GCA_033549165.1 Methanolobus sp. | reverse complement strand
TATACGGATCACTATTTTTCAATGAGTTATTTTATATGGGATGCCCTATTCTAGAACTCTGTCAGTACGATACAAAAAGAGAAAAATAGTTGTGAATACTTTATTTATTGTTGATTCATGCCTAACACAATGTGGTGTTTCAATGTCGGACAAAAGAAAAAGACGAAGTTTTTTTGATAAGTTTCCGGATGATGAGGATTTTAGAGATATCGAAGAGATCATTGAACATATGATGGAAAAGTTTGGTATGGATCTGGATAAGATCTCTAAACAACCCTTCTTTTATGGTTTCTCTGTATCAAAGCGTCCCGGAGAAGAACCGGAGATCAGGGAATTCGGGAATATGCCTGATGACGATGATGATATGGTCTCGGAAAGGCAGCAGATCCGGATCGAGCAAAGAAGTCCGCTTATCGATATCTTTGAGATAGAGGGTCAGGTACATGTTATTGCAGAGCTTCCAGGCATCGATAAAGATGATGTTGAATTGAGAGCCACGGAATCTTCAATGGAGCTGAAAGCTTCCAATGATGGACTGGAATACTGTGAGCATGTCGAGTTTCCCGTCACAGTTGATCCGGATACCGCACAGGCAAGTTACAGGAACGGTGTCCTGGAGGTAATTCTGGAGGAAAGGGACTTTGGTAAAAAACGCCTCATTCATATAGACTGACAGTAGTTTTCCTGACTGTCAGGTCCCTATTTTATCGATCTCTGAACTTTGCTTTTAATATATTGTCCAAGGTACTTCCTTTTGCCATTGGCATAACAGTTTCCCCCGGGTCGGGAAAATGGTAAGTATGACGCATTTTAATAGAATTGACTCGATCTTCGAATTACCACAAGTAATTTATAGTAATGTAAATTATTCATTTTCATGGTATCCGAGGTATAGTGCATGGTTAAAAAAACAATTCATGAAATTAACGCTAAAATAAGAGATGGCAGTGTCAATGTTGTTACCGCAGAGGAAATGGTGGACATTGTTGCAGAACTTGGCCCGGAGGGTGCTGCCAGGGAAGTCGATGTGGTGACCACAGGCACCTTCGGCGCAATGTGTTCATCCGGTGTATGGTTCAATTTTGGTCATTCCGAGCCACCTATCAAAATGCAGAAAGTATGGATGAACGATGTTGAGGCTTATACAGGGGTGGCTGCTGTCGATGCATTCATGGGGGCAACCCAGCTTTCTGAATCCCTTGGGATGGAATATGGGGGAGCGCATGTCATCGAGGACCTCATCCGCGGGAAGTCGGTGGACCTGCATGCAATTTCCCATGGGACTGACTGTTATCCGCGCAAGGTGCTTGATACGTCGCTCAGTCTTGAGGATATGAACCAGGCCATTATGGTCAACCCAAGGAACGCATATCAGAAATACAACGCAGCGACCAATGGTACCAAGCAGACCATCCATACTTATATGGGCTCATTGCTCCCGAATTTCGGGAATGTGACATATTCCGGTGCAGGTGTATTATCTCCCCTGTCAAATGATCCTGATTACCGGACCATCGGAGCCGGAAGCCGTATTTTCCTGGGCGGGGCTCAGGGCTATATTGTGGGTCAGGGTACGCAGCACTCATCTGCGGGCCAGTTCGGGACCCTCATGGTCCAGGGTGACATGAAGAAAATGAATGCCGATTATATCAGGGCCGCGAACTTCACAGGTTATGGTACTTCCCTGTATGTTGGAATGGGTATACCTATCCCTGTGCTTGATGAAAGTATCGCGCAAGCTGCCGCTGTGACCGATGCGGACATCACTACCAATATACTTGATTATGGCGTCCCGAGCAGGGACCGTCCCGCCCTGCGTCAGGTGACCTATGCGGAACTGAGGTCCGGCTGCATCGAGCTCAACGGCAAGGATATTGCAACATCGTCTCTTTCGAGTTTCAAGAAAGCCAGGAAAATAGCAGCCGAGCTGAAGGACTGGATATCAAAGGGAGAGTTCTTTGTCTCAATGCCTGTGGATAATCTGCCTGGAGGCACTTCCGCAAGACCAATGAAAGAGACCGAGGGAGTTGCCTTTGTATCCGAGATCATGTCCACAAGTGTGGTGACTATAGATAAGGATGCAAGCGTCTACAAGGCTGCGAAGATCATAATGGAAACCGCGTTCAACCATCTTCCCGTGGTGAGCAAGGATAATTCACTTGTGGGCATCGTGACCGCCTGGGACATCTCAAAAGCTGTTTCCCAGGATAAGTTCGACCTTGTGGAGGATATGATGACCAGGAAGGTAATAACCGCAAAGGTTGACGAGCGTGTGGATGTGGTTGCCCGGCGTCTTGACCAGCAAGGTGTATCCGCACTGCCGGTAATAAACAATGAGAAACATGTAATAGGCATCATCACCAGTGATGACATCAGCAAGCTGTTCGCCAGGAGGCACTGATATGAAAATAAAGATCAATATATCCTCTGACATTGTCACAAGGCCTATCCTCTCGGAATCGATCCTTGAGACCGGTGTACTCCTGAACGTGTCACAGGCACATTTTGACCGTTCGCACGGGGAAGTTGTGGCTGATGTCCCGGAAGAGCTCTTCGAGAAGATAAGGTCTGCGCTGGTATCAAGGGGTGCTGTCGTTAAGAGACTCGATACTCCCATAGAATGGGATGAGGATGAATGTGTAGAGTGCGGTGCCTGTATGTCCGTGTGCCCGACAAAGGTCTTCTCACTTGATGAGGACTACAATCTTCTTGTGGACAAGAGCAAGTGCATACAGTGTGGCACATGTGTTGAGATGTGTCCTCATAACGCCCTCACCCTGATCAATAATAAATGAAGCTGTGACGTAGAACAGACAAAGCATGGCTTCGTGCCACTTTTTTATTTCATATGAAAGAGAACTACCGTTTAAAGGAGACAATCGTCACCATCCAGGCGGATGAGCAGTCGCATATCGAAGCTGCCAGGGAGGCAATTGTCCGTCATCGCAACGAACTGGAGAGATACATATCTGCAGATCCCTTCTTCAAGACCAGTCTGGAACCCTATGAACTGAAGGGCTATGCTCCGGAAGTTGTCCGGAGGATGGTAAAGGCCGGAAATATGATGGATATCGGTCCCATGAGTGCTGTTGCAGGTACGATATCATCCCTTGCCGTGGAAGCGATGGTGAAATCAGGAGCGTCCTTTGCCGTTGTGGATAATGGTGGCGATATCGCCATCATCAATGATCGTCCGGTTGTCATGGGCATCTATGCAGGTGAGTCCCCTTTAAAGAACCTTGGTTTCACAATGGAAGCCAGGGATACCATTACAGGGGTATGCACATCATCGGGTACGGTGGGCCCCTCTATCAGCTTCGGCATGGCCGATGCAGCTGTTGTCTTTTCGGATGACGTCTCACTGGCGGATTCTGCCGCAACGGCTCTCGGGAATGCGACAGGCATAGGAAAATCCTCGGTAGAAGAAGCTTTTGATGCTGTGCGCAATGTTGCCGGAATAAAAGGGGCGATCGTGATACAGGGTGAGTTCATGGGTATATGGGGTGACATCCCCGAACTTGTAAAAGCTGATGTGAGGTATGATTGTATTACGAAAGGATGAATATTGAAGTGAAGTAGGAAAGTTTTCTTGGCAGATCTTTTACTTCTGCAATCAGGCAGTGTTCATGACATAGGCCACTTCCTCGTAGGGCTGGATGACAACAAAACCCTCGCCCCTGAAAGCCATCTGTATGCTTTCGCCGCTGGACCTTCCTATAAAGGTCTTAAGTGAGATATCTGTTTTGATATCCGGCTTGAGGTTTCCTGACCATGCGACGGTTGCGTTGGGGTCGGTATATACCGGCATGTCGTTTGACACCCGCAGGGTGAGGGGATCATAGTGCGTTGTGATGGCCACCATGCCTGTGCCTTCCAGTTTGACATTGAAGAGTCCTCCGGACATGATGCCTGCCATCCTTCTCATCAGCTTGATATCCCAATTGACGCCTTCTTCAAAAGCAAGCAGGTCGTTCCCGTTAACATAAATGGAGTCATCGTTGAGGTTGATTATCGATATCTTCTTCCCGCTGTCTGCGAGGTAAACTTTACCTGTTCCTTCTGCTTTTGTAAGGGATATCCCTTCACCTGTAAATGACTTTTTAACGAACTTGCCGAGTCCGTGCTCGAGTATTCCCTCACGTGTGAACCTGACATTTCCGAGATGTGCGACCATGGTGCCTCTTTTTGTCCAGACTCTTCCGTTAAGATTGACTTCAAGCATCCTGTCCCGCTCGAGCTCGAACTTTCCTTCCCCCAGGTCTTTCTGCCCTGTATTTTGTATGAATTCCTCAATTGAGTAACGTGGCATAGCAAAGATCACCTGTTTTTATGTATAATTATTTTCGTATGCACCTTTATAATGAGATTAGTATTTATATTCTACTTTGAAAACCTACAAATTTATATAATCTGTAACGAGATATATCATTATTAACAAAATCAACAAAAAATCAAAGGAGTGGTATAATTGGTAAAAGTAACTCTGGTCCATTCGGAATGGTGTCATTTCTGTCCGGCTGCAAAGAGCCTGTGGAGGGAACTCAAGGACAAATATGATTTTGAGTATGAGGAAGTGGAACTGGATACGCCCGAAGGGAAGGAGCTTGCCCAGAAGTTCAAGATCCGGTCGATACCTACAACCATTATCGATGACAAGATCGCCTTTGTTGGTGTCCCGGACAGAGAAAAGGCAAGTAATGTACTAGCCTGATGGTCGGTACCATGTATGACCTGATCATTGTAGGAGGAGGGCCTGCAGGGCTGGCAGCTGGCATATATGCTGTCCGGTATGGCATGGATGTGTTGGTTCTCGAAAAGTCCGTGGTCCAGGGACAGATATCACTGACGAATATCATTGAGAACTATCCGGGTTTTGCCTCAATTTCAGGAGGCGAGCTAATGGAACGTTTCAAGGACCATGCTGCTGCTGTTGGTGTGGAAATGCAGGCTGCGGAAGTCAAAGAAGTAAAAGATGCGGGTGATAAGAAGATCATTGTCACCTATGACGGGGAACTTGAATCCAGGGCCGTTATCATAGCCACAGGTGCTGAGTCAAGACATCTGGGTGCCAAAGGTGAGGGGAAATTCCTGGCAAAAGGTGTTTCCTACTGCGCAACCTGTGACGGTCCGTTCTTTGCCGGACAGAAAGTCATTGTGGTTGGCGGGGGCGATTCTGCCATCACTGAAGCTTTGACCCTGTCGGGAATTGCAGGAAAGGTCTATGTTATTCACAGGAGAGATGAACTCAGGTCTTGCACTATTCTCCAGCAAAGGGCCCATGAGAAAGAAAATATCGAGTTCATATGGGATACCGTCATTGAAGAGATACTCGGTGAAGAGCTTGTCGAGAAAGTCCTGCTGAGAAATGTGAAGACCGGGGAAATTACCGAAATGGATATTGACGGTGTCTTCATATCTGTGGGTATTGTTCCCAGGACGGGGCTCGTAGAAGTTGACAAGAATGATAACGGTTTCATAAAGACCAATAATAGAATGGAGACTTCTGTCAGCGGCATCTTTGCGGCAGGTGACTGCCGTGAGACCGTACTCTGGCAGGTTGTTACGGCCGTCGGGGAAGGTGCTGTCGCAGCAGTTTCAGCTCACGAATATGTCATGGTCATGGAATGAGCCCTGTGAAAGTATATATCCGACTTCATGATATGGGATGATCTAAGATGGAATGCAATAATGAGAACAACGGAACCTATTGTCTTAAGATATGTGCGGATTCCACCGCCGATGATCTGGCGCCGATAGCAATAGCCATACATACACTTCTGGGTATTCCCATTACCATCCGCAGTATGAACTATAAGGGCATACGCATGGAAAGAGGTGTTATCGTTGACCGGGATTACACAGGCCCTGTACTTGAGGAGGTTATCAGGACCAATACAGTGATCAGGACAGTTCCTTCAGAAGGGGTATATAAAGGGAAATCTGTGGTCGTGACTCCCCTCCGAACTCTCGAAGGTGAAGCCATTGGTGCCATCGGAGTGGTAGACCTGGTTGCAGCCCTTGATATACTTTCAATGTTCCGGGAATATCCGGGGATCATTGATGAGGTTGAAGAATCCAGAAAAAGGATGAAATGATTTTCAGAGGTCTTTATACCTGTGGAACTTCATGGCCTGTGTAACTACGAACGCAACGATCGAAATGGCGACTGCAAGCAATATTACCATAACTACATTGCCGCTTTCTGCGGATTTCATCATGCTGTAGAACAAAAAGGCACTCAATGCAATGCCAGTGACCAGCAGGACCGCAGATGGCAAGCTATATATTTTTTCAAGTGGTCCTTCCATAATGGAAACAGAGTTTAATCCATATTATAGTTTTCTATTGATATCTTCACTTTTACCAGTGTTAACATATGTGTGAATCCTGTATGAAATTATAATTGCAAGGGCATGTAACATAATCTAAATAATATTCGTGCCTATGTGCCTATGTTATATCGGTGTTGATAATGGAACTTAAGAGCATACTTAACAAGATAAAGAGCAATGAGATGGACCTTGAGACTGCAGAAGCGCAGATAAGGTGCATGGGCTATGTTCCCGTCTCCGATATTGCCAAGGTGGATATCTTTCGCAAACACCGGACAGGTATCATGGAGGCCATCCTTGCGGAGGGAAAGGATCCGAAGGATGTGGTGGAGATCGCAAAGGCCCAGGTCGCTGCCACCGGACGCGTACTGATAACCCGTCTTGGTAATGATCACAGGGAGGCGCTGGAGTCTAATTTTAAGCCTGGTGAACTTGAGTGGAGCCTTCACAGGACCCTGACGGTGGTCCACGACGGCACGCCCGTTCCCAGAACCGGTGGCATTGTTGCTATTATCACAGCCGGGACAGCTGACATAGATGTTGCCGAGGAGGCAAGGATGGTTGCCCGTGAGATGGGATGCGAGACCATTGCTATCTATGATGTAGGGGTTGCCGGTTTCCATCGGCTTGTAGGGGAGATACTGAAGCTGCAGGAAAAGAAACCCGATGCCATAGTTGTTGCGGCAGGCAGGGAGGGAACTCTTCCGACGGTGGTCTCCGGTCTGATGGATGTTCCCGTCATAGGACTTCCGGTCTCAACGGGTTATGGTGCGGGTGCCAGGGGTGAGGCTGCACTGCTTTCCATGCTGCAGTCATGTTCCGTCCTCTCGGTTGTCAATATCGATGCAGGCTTTGTGGCCGGTTCCTTTGCCGCAAGGATTGCAAATACCGTTGCAAGTGCAAGGAACAAAGAATAACTCCCTATATTCGTATTCTGTCCCGTAGAGTTTAAAGTTTCAAAATCCAAACAAACCAATCCAAGGATGTGAGATAATGAGGTCCCTTATATTCGAACCGTTCTCAGGTGCCGCAGGTGATATGATACTTGCAAGCCTGATCGATCTTGGTGTTGACCGTGAAAAGCTGTGCGAGGTGATAGAATCCGCCGTTGACGTATCAGTATCTGTCGATAAGGTCGAAAAAAGGGGCATTGATGCCGTAAACGTAAGGATCGATGTGCCTCATGAGTCCCATTCCAGACACTATTCCGAGATAATCGATATTGTCAAAGGTGCAGGTCTGCCGGCTGTCGTGGAACAAAGTGCTCTTGGTGTGTTCGCTATCCTGGCAGAAGCAGAGTCAAAGGTGCATGGATTATCTCTTGAAGAACTGCATTTCCACGAAGTGGGACAGAAGGATGCGCTTGCGGATGTGATCGGTTCCTGTTTTGCCATTCATGAGATCGCTGCGGATGCTGTGTTCACCACACCTGTTAATGTAGGCGGAGGAAGGGTACGGGCTGCCCATGGTGTAATGGCAGTGCCGGCGCCTGCCACCCTTGAGATACTCAGGCAGAGTGGCCTGGCTTTCTACGGCCACGGAAGCATGGAAATGCTGACACCCACGGGTGCGGCCGTACTTGCATACTTTGCAAAGCCGCTGGAGAACCTGCCAAAGGGCAAGGTCAGCTCAATCGGCTACGGTGCAGGGGATGCGGATACCGAGGACCCCAATGTGTTGCGCTCGATGATCATGGATGTACAGGATACGCTGTCAAAGGACACTATCGAGATACTTGAGACCAATGTTGATGACGTGACAGGTGAGATACTGGGCAGCCTCTTTGAAAAATTGCTCTCAGTGGGTGCCAGGGATGTCACCATCACGCCCGCGGTCATGAAAAAAGGAAGGTCCGGCCATATAATCAAAGTCATCACCCGGCCTGAGAACAGCGACCGCGTGGCAAGGGAGCTCATGAAGGAAACGGGTACGTTAGGCATACGTGTGATCCCTACCAGGCACCGCTATGTTGCAGACCGCAGGATGGATAAGGTAAGCATCAACATCGGCTCCCGGCAGTTTACGGTTGCGGTCAAGATAGCACAGGACAAGAGCGGTGAGATCCTGCACATGTCGGCAGAATATGAGGATTGCCGCAGGGTTGCAGAAGAGGTCAGATTGCCGCTTAAAGAAGTTATCAGGAGAGTGGAGGAAGAGGCCTGGGGCAGATTCCTGTGATCAGTTACTTTCATCGGACCTTCCACTCATACCACAAACCATCTAAACAATCCCGCTATTTACACATCAGATGATAGCCGACGTCATTAAGATATTCAGGGAACTTGACAGTAAAGACCTTCGCATACTCCAGGGTATCGAGATCGGGATGAAGCATTATGAATGGGTGCCCGTGGAAGAAGTATTGAAGATCACCAAGTTGCCATATTCCATGCTGGAATACAGGATAAGGGCGCTCAAGAAGAAGAATCTTGTAGTTGTGACCAACACGCCTTATGAAGGCTACCAGATATACTACGATGCATACGATGCACTCGCCCTGAACACATTCGTCAAGAGGGGCACCATAAGTGCCATCGGTGACGAGATCGGGGTCGGCAAGGAGTCGGTCGTACTTGAAGCTGTGAAGGAGCCCGAGCTGGGTCTGGGTGAGCCGCAGGGAGTTATCATAAAGTTCCACAGGGAAGGGAGGACCAGTTTCAAATGTGTGAAACGTGTGCGTTCCCATCTGGAGGACAAGGAGCATTTCTCATGGATATATGCGGCCAGGCTTGCCGCTAAAAGAGAGGCTGAGGTCATGCGCAGGCTCTATCCTGACATATCCGTGCCCAAACTCATAGACAACAACCGGCATGCGCTTGTCATGGAGGTCGCTGAGGGTGATCTGCTGTACAGGACAAAACTTGAGGATCCTGAATGGTTCCTTGACTACATAATCGATCAGCTGAAGAAGGTGTACCGGAAGGGTATCATTCACTCCGATATCAGCGAGTATAATATATTCGTATACGACGGGGGGGTTCAGATCATTGACTGGCCCCAGTATGTGGGGACCAGTCATCCTCATGCCGACGAACTGTTGGAGAGGGATGTCCGGAATATCCTTAAATATTTCAAGCGCAAGTATAATCTATCCAGGGACTCGGATGAGGTCATGGATTCAATAAAAGCATCCGAAGAGTCATAACTATATTGCATCACTAACATAAATTACAATATATGCAAAATGGGGTTATTTACGGCATTGACATCGCAAAGGGCTCCTCAAGGGCTCAGGAAGCTCCAAGATACGCGGTGGCTGTTCTAAAGGAAGGCGAAGTCACCCATTATTCCATGCTTCGCCGGCATAAGATACTTCACATGGTCCAGAGAGACCATCCTGTCTATATCGCTGTGGACAATATCTATGAACTGGCAGCGGACAAGAAGGACCTGATCCATTTTCTTGAAAAACTTCCCGAAGGTACGAAACTTGTCCAGGTCACGGGAGGTATCCACCAGAGGCCTCTGACCCGGCTTGCCCGGGAACATAATTTCACATTCAATCAGTTCAACCCGAATGAGGAAGCAGAGGCCTGTGCGGTACTTGCAAGCCTTGGTGTGGGCTGTGAGGTATCGCTCTTCGAGGACATGACAAAGATTAAGGTCAGCAGGGCACGTTCACTGGGCAGGGGAGGATGGAGCCAGAACCGTTATCGAAGAAAAGTGCATGGCGGAGTAAAGGAAAAGAGCAGGGAAATAGAGAACACACTGAAGAAATTTTCCCGTGAGACCGACTTTGATTATACTTCCAAGTTCACGGAAGGGTTCGGAGGTTATGTCAGGGCCGAATACACTGTCAACGCAAGAAGGGATAAGGTGCCTGTAAAGCCTTCTTCGACTGCTGATGTTCAGGTGACGGTGAAAAGTGTTGAAAGGGATAAGATAAAGTACCTGCCTCTGAAGAAGAAAGGACGCAAATATACCATCGTCGGCATAGATCCCGGGACAACCGTTGGCATTGCCATACTTTCTTTTGAAGGGGAATTGCTTTTCCTGCGAAGCATACGCGGCATATCGCATGATGAGGTCGTCAAACTCATTGCAGAATACGGTAAGCCTGCAGTTGTTGCAACGGATGTCTTCCCGACCCCTGCGGCTGTGGAGAAGATACGCCGCAGCTTCAATGCGGTTATAGGAACGCCGGGAGGGGAGATAAGGGCCGAGGAAAAGATAGCTCTGGCGCGCCCATTCGGTTATTCCAACGACCATGAGAGGGATGCCCTTGCTGCCGCGCTGACGACATATAAGAATTACAAGAATGTTTTTTCCAGGGTAGAAAAAAGGACTCCCAGGCATCTTGATCTGGATAAGGTAAAATTCCATGTGATCCATGGAGCCTCCATCGAGGAAGCCATCGATAGGATCCTGCCTTCTCCCGTGGTCAGGAAGGAAGTCAGGGCCGAAACTCAAAAAGAGGAAGAGGCAAACGTAAATGAGCTGGTGCAAAAGCTCAGGGAAGAGATAAGCCAGAAGAATTCACAGATAAAACAGCTCAGAGAATATGTGGCCGAACTGAAATACGAGTCCAGCCAGAAAGAGCGCACCATCGAATCACTGGAGATGCGCATAAAAAAGATAAGAAGTGCCGGCTACCTGAAGGTCCGCAAAGACAAGGAAATAGATATCCGGGATAAGGAGGTCGAGAGGCTTAAAACAGAGGTCCGGAAGGTTCGCAAATCCCTCAAGAAACAACGTCTGCAAACAAAACGGATCAAACAGATGCATAAAAAAGAAATGAAGGGCGAAGGTCTGCCTGTGAAGATCATCACTTCCTTTGCAAAGGAGGCCATACAGCACACAAAAGATACCTATGGTCTGAAAAAAGGGGACCTGGTATATCTTGCGGATCCAAGCGGTGGAGGACCGGTCACAGCTTCCGCTCTTGTGGATTCCGGTGTGAGGGCAGTTCTTATATCGGAGGAGATGCCTCATGCAGCTCTTGAACATTTCTATGATTCCGATATCCCGGTCCTCAAGGGCCTGAACCTGCAGAGGGTTGATGATTTTGCTACGGTCGAGCCGGATGCTCTGGATAAAGCTGTACTCAAATGGGAGGAGGAAGCCCGGGAGCGCCGCAAGGAAAAAGAGCATGAGCAGTTCAAGTCAATTCTTGACGAATATAGAAGTGAGCGCAGAAGAGGTCTTGCGTGATCATGTGGTGATTTTCGGGAGTTCTGGAGTTTTAATTATGAAAAGGTCTTCTCTTTTGCTTGCGGGGGGTCTTGGGACAAGGCTCAATGGTTGTGAAAAGGCATTGCTTCCTTTAAGGGATGGCACTTTCATCGGTAACACCCTGAAGATACTGGGAAAGGTCAGCGATGAAGTTATCCTTTCCTTCAGGGATGAAGACCAGATTAAAATATTCGATGAGTATGTTCGCGGGAACAAAACCGTGACTGATACTTTTCGGAATGCTGGCCCCCTGGCAGGCATGCTCGAAGGGTTTAGGAAAGCATCAGGTGAATATGTCTTTGTTGTTGCATGTGACATGCCTTATCTTAGCAGCGAAGTCATAGAATTGCTGTTTAGTATATGTGAAGGTCATGATGCTGTGATACCTGTAAACCCCTCCGGGCAAAAAGAACCGCTACACGCTGTATACAGGAGAAGTTCCATGCTCGTTGCCATAGAGAACTCGATCAGGGAAGGCAACAGGTCTGTGATGTCATCGGTTTCCAGGTTAGGTGATGTACTATTCCTCGAAGATGAGGATATATCAAAGATAGGTACAGGGCTTATGGCGTTCACTAATATAAACACGCTCCGGGACATGGAAGTTCTTGAAAAGGACGGAGAAGGCCGATCTTGCGGAGATAGAAGATGATTGACAACAGTGTAGTTATAGAGAAAGCCATCAACAGGATTGCAGGTGCATACGAACTTGATGTTGCTACTGTCAGGAAAGCAATTTTTGATTCAGAAAATCCTCCGGACCTTGAAAAGATGGTCGATGAAGGCATTTTCTGTTTCAGGGGTCCGAACAACGAAGTAAGATACGATAATGCATCTATCTGCCTGTCTAACAAGATACTTGCAAATAAGGAAGTTGCCAAAGCCCTTTTGCCTGAAGTGTGTTCAAGGATAAGGAACTGGGGCAAAGAGGATGTAAATGCTCTTCTGGCTGACCTGAAAAAAGCCGTCAGTATCATGGAGCTGAATCCGGATGATTATCCTGGCCTTGCTTCATGTGGCCTGGACATTGAAAACCTTCCTTCTGAAAAGATCCCGGGGGATATAGAAGGCAAGTACAGGGTATGGGCAATGGATAAAAAAGGCATGTGCCTTGTTGGTATTGACGCAAACAAGGTCATGCATGTTGATGATATCAGAAAGTCTCTGGAACAGGCTGAATGACGCAATTAACTGTTGTTTTTTCCCTATCAGCCTAAAATCCTAAAGTTTATATCAAATAAAATATATTTAATAAAAGCGCACTGAAAGTTGTGTGACGTAAACTCATCATTGATATCTGGTCGGTTGGTTGCTGATCGAAGCTGTACATTACTTGTGACATGAAAAAGGATACTGCTTCTATCGGGTTGGTACATTATTTTTCCTGACAGATCAATGCTCATGCGTGTAAGGATCTTGGAATGATGCCGGCATGTTCTGAAAAATAGGCATGTTACGTCATTCCGTAATTGCAATCTCGGAGTTGGTTGGCGGGATGGTAAACGATACCCCGGAAGAGTGGTTCAAAATGGCTTTTGAAGCCGAGGACCCGGAAGAAAAAATAGAATACTTTGATCTTATACTTGGGTGTGAAACCAGGGATCCTGACCTATGGAGCGACGAAGCTATTGCCCTTGTGTGGAACAACAAAGGAATCGCATATACTTTTATGGGAATGTATCGTGAATCAATGGAATGTTTCGAGATGTCATTGAAGCTCAATAAGAGCGATACTGATGTGTGGTATAATATGGGTGTTGCTCTTTTCCATCTCGGAAGGTTCGAAGAGGCCATCAGATGCTATAACAGGATTCTGACCATCGATCCGGGAAATGATAATGCATGGATCAATATGGGTGATGTCCTTGAATATATGGGCAAGCACAATGAAGCCATAGAATGTTACAGCAGGGTCCATAAGGAGATCGAACTTGATAATAAGTTCGCTATCGTCTGGAACAAAAAAGGACTCGTCTATTTTGGCATTGGCTTCTATAAGGATGCTGCCGAGTGTTTTTCAAGGGTGCTTAGTATCGATCCGGAACATGCCGAGGCGATCGAACATATGAAAATAGCAATGGAAGAGGCCAAAAAGGAAAACAACAGGCTAATGAATGCCTGATATCATACGTTGAACTCTTCCCCGAGCTCCGGTGCATGCGCATCGACGCCTATTTCTGTTCTTATCCATTCTGCAAAGCTTTCAGTATCATCGCCGTGCATGGTAAATACATGTTCGGTGCCTCTGTCGCAGAACTCGGATACGATGGCCTTTAGTTCCCTGTCCCCACAATGGGCCGAGAAATCATACTGTTCGATCTTTATTCCCAATTGCTGGATGACGCCATCGTTCTCTATGACGCCATTGTCCAGGGCCATCCTTCCGTTCGTCCCTTCTACCTGGTAGCCTGTGATGAGTATCTTAGATTTAGGGTCTTTGTAGAGCTTCTTCAGGTAGTACAGAACAGGCCCTCCGTTCAGCATCCCGGCTGTTGTGACAATCACAGAGGATTCAAGGGGTACGCTCTCCCTCTTTATGCCGGCTACAGGGATGGCATGGTCGAAAGCTCTTTTAAGGTGGGTGGGGTTGCGCAGGCAATGCGGGTACTTCATCATGAGCTTATAGGCGGATACTCCCATCCCGTCAACATATGCCTTGATGCCGTGTGCATCAAGGAGCATTAGTATCTCCTGTGTCCTTCCTATTGCAAAGGCAGGGATGATGACGTTCCCTCCCATGTCGAGGGTTTCCCTCAGAGAGTCGATGAATGCCTTTTCGATCTCTTTCCTGGGAGGGTGATCCTCCCCGAAGTAGGTACTCTCGATAATAAGTGTGTTCGCATCCGGGAAGTCCGTTGCACCGGATACTAATCTGGTGTCCAGGGTGTTAATGTCACCGGTATAGAACAGGCTCTTTGAGTCCCTTCCTTCAAGATATATGGAAGCTGCACCGGGGATATGACCTGCGTCAAAGAACTGCGCCTTGTATCCATGCGTGTAGAACTCGACACCGGGGTCGATCGTGTTTGTCCTTTCCATGAACCTGGACAGGTCCATACTGTCGAATGCCGCATCTTCACCTTTCTTGTCTGCGATCTTCAGTGTATCCCTTGCAAGCATACTTGCCAGTTCGAATGTCATGGGTGTCATGAAGACCTCAGGTGCTATGTCCATCAGGTTCGGGACAGCTCCGGCGTGGTCAAGATGTGCGTGCGATACAAGCACAGCTTCAGGCCTTGAACCGTTGAGTGGATACTGGGTCTTTTCTCCGGGTTTTAAACCGTAATCCAGCATGATCCTGTCATCGACAAGGACTGCCGAACGTCCTACTTCTCTGGAGGCTCCTTTGAATTTTAAGTTCAGATCGATCACCTTTTTTGTTTCATCAGGCAATGGCATCCTGCCAGCTTCTGATCTTTTTCACAGGGATGTTCGTGGTTTTTGCCAGTTCGAAAGCATCCACTGCTACCAGATCATTGACATCGGATACGCCTGCATCCTCAAGTTTCTCTGCAGTTACTTTGCCAATTCCTGATATGTCTGTTATCTTCTTAGGTTTGATCTTGCCATTATTATTCTTTTTCTCTTCTTCCTGGGTTTTTTGCCATTCTTCGAAATTGCACTGAGGACATCCCAGGTTCCAGGGCCTTTTCCCGGAATTGATGATAGTAATGTGGTAAAGGTCATGATCCTCGCAGATCTTATCCGTGACGATGACCTTACCGCCTCTTGGCAGTGGCAATGCGAAGTTACAGTCCGGGTACCCTTCGCATCCGATGAACCTGGAACCTTTCCTCGACCGCATTACCATCAGGTTGGAACCGCAGTCAGGACATTTGCCAATGATCTTATCCTCTCTCAAGCCTGCGCGAAGTGCTTCACTGACGTTCTCTTTATTGTCCTCGAGTTCCTTGAATATGGAGAAAAGCATGTCACGTGATTCGTTCAGGACCTCATTTTCAGGTATCTCGCCTTCGGCAATCCTGTCCATATCGGCTTCCAGTTTGCTGGTCATATCATGTTTTGAGATCGTGGGCGCAAACTTCTCCAGTGCCTCGACCACCGCATAAGCGGTCTTGGTGGGCTGGAGCGGATTCCCGTGGATATATGCCCTGGAGTATAACTTGCTTATAATTTCATGGCGCGTCGCCTTTGTACCAAGTCCCAGCTCCTCCATGATGCGGATGAGCCTGCCCTGCCCATATCTTCCGGGGGGCTGTGTTTCCTTGGCCTGGACCTCTTTATCCAGTACTTTGAGCTCGTCCCCTTCCTGAAGCTCAGGAAGCAGCCTGTCTTCAGGAGCATTGTAATGGTAATACCATCTCCATCCCGGAATTACCAGTCGCGCACCGTTGGCCTTGAACTCCTCTGAATCGATATCGAACCTTGCTTTGATCGTCTGCCACTGGGCAGGTTCTGCAAAGGTTGCAAAGAAACGCCTGACAACAAGTTCGTAGACCTTCCATTCCTGCTCGTTGAGCTCTGACTTCTTTGCAAGGGATGCGGGATAGATCGGTGGGTGATCCGTTGTCTCTTTCTTCCCCCGTGTGGGTTTGAGTTCTTTCTGCTCAAGAAGTTTTTTCGCATATTCCTTGAAAGGACCTTTACTGAAGATCTCTATCTGTTCTCTCATATCGATGCTTTCGGGATAGACCGTGTTGTCAGTCCTCGGGTATGAGATGAAACCGTTCATATAGAGCGATTCTGCGATCCTCATGGCATTTGCAGCCGTGAATCCGACAGAGCTTGCCGCACCGATGAATTCTGTGGTATTGAATGGTGTAGGCGGCTTGTCGGTCTTGGTGGACGTGGTAATACTTGAAACAGTAGCTGTATCCCCTATCTTACGGAGGACCTCGTCCACTTCTTCCTTGTCCCAGAACCTGCTGGTCTTATGTTCGACCTGGAACACTTCATCTTTTGCAGTCCTGAGGTTTGCAGAAAGCTCCCAGTAGGGTTTGGGTACGAATGCCTCCCTCTCTTTTTCCCGCTCCACGATCAGAGCAAGTGTGGGTGACTGCACTCTCCCCACGGATAGGAACATGTTTCCCAGACGCCCGGCAGCAAGGGATATGTAACGTGTAAGTGAAGCACCCCACACAAGGTCGATGACCTGTCTTGAGTGTCCCGCATCAGCCAGGTTGAAATCAACTCTAGTAGGGTTTGAGAATGCTTCTTCTATCTCTTTTGGGGTAATGGCACTGTAATGCACACGATCGAACGTTAGATCGGGATTGACATTTTTCAATATCTCGAGAGCTTCGACACCTATCAGCTCACCTTCCCTGTCGTAGTCAGTGGCTATGGTCACTTTCGTAGCCTGCTTTCCCAGTTTCTTGAGTGCGGATACGATCTTGACCTGAGTGGATGCGGTAATGATCTCGGCACCGATGAGCTCCTTTGCTTCTACTTTCTGCCAGTTGTTATATGCCTTCGGGAAATCAAGCTTTACTATATGACCGCTAAGTCCGATGAATATCTTTTTATCTTCTTCCGGGCCGAACTCGTAGGTATCGACCCCGCTGACACGTACCTGTTTCAGCTTATCTTGTGCAAGGATATGTGCTATCCTTTTCGCTGCAATGTGTTTTTCTGCTATGATGAGATGCATGTTATCTCCAAAGTCCCTCGTGAAATGAATAATAGAAGATTTTAATGCCACAAACGTAATAAAAATTTTTACATTACGCGGCATTTTAACGTTTTAATTTAAAAAACATTCTGATAAATATATCTATCGCAATCAAATTAAACAGGCCGGATCTTCTGCAGAATAATAAGAACTGCATCGCTTGCAAGGCAAACCAAGGTTCACAGGACTATTCGGCTCCATAGAAATCCTGATTGCCTATGGTTGAGTTACAACTGGTGACCTTTAATGAACAATGCAAAGGTGCGCAAGGTAAAGCCCGGCGGAAGCTTTCAGTTTTGCATCTCTGCGACCTTGCGTTGATTATAAAAGATAAGGGCCGATTAATAGGATACATCCCCTGAAATTGAAACATTCAGGGGATGCCCGGATAAGACCACTCCGTTTATTGTTTCTGTATGAGCTCGATGTCTTCAAGAACTGCCTGAAGATCATCTTCATGCTCAATTTCATCGGTAAGGATCTGAAGTATCATATTGTAGGTAATGGGGTCCTTGTCCTTTACCTTGCCCAATATCGTATTGTAGGTCTGGATCGCACACTGCTCGCCCTTTATGTTCTGTTCGAGCACCCTTTTAACAAAGGGGTCGTCAGGAGCATCATAGCCGCAGTTCGTCATCTTTTCCCAGTCATATGGGGAAAGGACCGGTGTTCCGCCAAGCTGGATGATCCTTGTCGTGAGCATGTCGGCGTGCCTCAGTTCGTCTGCTGCGTGTTGAATTAGCTCTGCAGCAGCCTCTTCTTTCATCGGGCCTTTGATAACCTTTGCACCTACCCAGTACTGGTAGTATGCAAGCCATTCGTCTGCAAGTGCCTTGTTCAGAGATTCTATCAGATCGTTGACATCCACACCGAGTGTTTCAAGTATTTGAACTCCTTTGGTTCCCATTTTTTATCACCTCTGTGTATATTTCTGGTGAAGTATTTAAGACTGTTTCCTGAAACACATGAACCAGTCAAGACAGTACTTACCCTCTTCCTCAGACTCGACCCTTTCTTTTGCGGTGCCGCATGATCCGGGTGGAGGGATGATCACATCTTCGCCTGGTTGCCAGCCGGCAGGGGTTGCAATATTCTCTGCATCAGATTTCTGCATAGCCTGCAGCAATCTCTTGATCTCGTCCATGTTCCTTCCGTTGGAGAGCGGATAGTACAGGATCGCCCTGATCTTGGCCTTGGGGTCCATTATGAACACTGCCCTGACAGCCTGGGTGTCCGAAGCGTTTGGCTGTACCATGCCGAACTTCTTTGCCACTTCCATTTTAAGGTCTGCAATGACCGGGAAGGTGATCTCCACTCCCTTCATTCCCTTGTACTCGATCTTCTCTTTGATCGTCCTCAACCACGCAATGTGAGCATAGATGCTGTCGATGGACAACCCGACAAGCTCACAGTTCAGGTCCTTGAATTCGTTCTGCATACTTGCAAAGGTCATGAACTCGGTAGTACATACGGGCGTGAAGTCCGCAGGGTGGCTGAAAAGGACTACCCATTTACCCTTGTAATCTGCAGGAAAGTTGATCTCCCCATTGGTTGTCTGTGCTTTGAATGATGGCGCATCGTCGCCGATAAGTGGCATTGTTACTATATTTTCCATATCTAATCCTCCGTGCAATCCTTACATATTCCATAGAAATTCGTATCTGTATTCTCCACTACAAAATCCTCTATTTCCCTTCCTATCTTCAGGGAAAACTCAGTCAGCTCCTCCGATTCATAATCGGATATCCTTCCGCATCCGATGCAGATGATGTGATGGTGGGGTACAAGATTTGCCTCAAATCTTGAAACCCCTTTTATGTTCACCTCCTTGACAAGGCCTTTTTCGGCCAGGAACCTCAGGTTCTTATAAACAGTGGCTTTACTGATCCTTGTCAGCTTTTTCCTTACTCCTTCGTAGACATCTTCTACAGTGGGATGACCGTCGAATTCCTTGAGGAAATCCAGGATCTCTACTCTCTGATTCGTGTATTTGATGTCTTTTGTTTCCATTTCGCTCATGTCTTTTTTTGTGTTTGTCCAGGTTTATAATGGTTTTGCTTTTTGTCAGCAAATGTCATTTAACAAGCAATACTAGATAATAATTATTGTTATTTAACTCTTTTTATCAAGAAGTATATAGTCTCCATATTTCCCGGTCCTTCAGGAATACGAACATGGATTTCGACATCTGCCTGTCAGAAGGAAATGTTTGTCACGACAGGGGAAACTTAATTAGATGTGTCAGTCCCAATAACTAAAAACAATTCATGCAGGGATAATGATGAAAAAGATCAGGATAATCTCCTGGAACGTCAATGGCATCAGGGCGGTCCGGAAGAAAGGTTTTGTAGAGTGGTTACAAAAAGAGCAGCCTGATATTCTGTGTATCCAGGAGACCAAGGCCCACAGGGAGCAGTTGGACGATGAACTGGCAGAAGTTGGCGGCTATCACAGTTATTTTGCCCCGGCAGAAAAAAAAGGTTACAGTGGAGTTGCGCTCTATAGCAAGATACAGCCTGAAAGCATCAAGTGCGGATTCGGGATAGAGAAGTTCGACCGTGAGGGACGAACACAGATAGCCGACTACGGTGATTTCGTATTGTTCAACATATATTTCCCCAACGGCAAGGCATCCAAAGAAAGGCTGGACTACAAGATGGAGTTCTATGATGCTTTCCTTGAATATGCCGATACCCTGAAGGGCCGGGGCAGGAAACTGATAATCTGCGGGGATGTCAACACTGCCCACAAGGAGATCGACCTTGCACGTCCAAAAGAGAATGAAACGGTGTCAGGCTTCCTCCCGGAGGAGCGGGAATGGATCGATAAACTGCTTAGCCATGGTTATGTTGATACGTTCAGGCATTTTCACGAAGAACCCGAACAATATACCTGGTGGAGCATGCGCACACGGGCAAGGGAAAGGAACGTTGGCTGGAGGATTGATTATTTCTATGCCAGCGAAAATGCCATTGAAATGGTCTCTGACTCCTACATGCTGCCGGACGTGATGGGTTCTGATCACTGCCCGATAGGACTGGACCTCGAAGTGTGATCTAAAAGCAGCTGGAATCCTGTTTACTTCCTGCTGCACAGAAAGCCATTTCAACGGCTTCCAGTGCACTTGCAGCTTTTATAGTCCCTTCTATATTCCATTTTGAATCAAGGGTAATGACTGTCTTCCCCATTTTCAGGGAAAGGGCTATCTCGGAAAGGGTCCCGTACTCTCCTCCCACGGCTATGAGGGCATCACATGACTGGGCAATGATGGCATTTCGTGCATGGCCCATGTTGCTGAGGATTGCGATGTCTATATAAGGGTTAGGACTCAGCCGGCTGTCTCCGGGAAGTATTCCTATGGTCGTACCTCCTGCTTTTTTTGCTCCTCTTGCAGAGGCTTCCATGACTCCGCCAAGTCCTCCGCATATCAGGAAAGCGCCACTCCTTGCGATCGCATATCCGACCTCTTCGGCTATTTCCTGCAGTTCCGTATCGCATATGCAGGCACCGATAACTCCTATTTGCGGTATCATGGTAACGGCCTCATTTGTTTATTCGGTCTTAAGCTTAAATGTATTCGCTCTGTATCCTTAATATTTCCGTGCTGTCCTTTGCAGTCGAGTATTCTTCCAGGGGTTCATGGTTCAGTTCCAGGAAGGTATGGCCCCAGTTGAACTTGCTCATTACTTCCTGTGCCTGTTCTTTGTGTCCAAGTATATATAGTGCTGCGGCAAAGGCTTCTGCTGAGGTGAGTTTGAAAGGTCTTCCGAAGTTCACAGGATTGCCTGCAACCAGAAATGGAAGTGCACGATGCTGGAGATTCAGTCTTACCAGCTGTGGGAACACCTCTTCAACGTGCTCCCATGAACAATCAAGTACAGTGATTCCTTTTCCTGCATTGTCCTGCGGGGAGAGGGCTTTTTCCGCCATCGGGTCCAACAGGATCGATTCCCTGGGAATCCGGTTCACCTTTTCGAACATCTTTGCAAGCTCAAAACGTGCCATCTTCTTTCCCGTGCATTTCTTGGGATCGCACTGGCTTGCATGGTAAATGAAGAGTTTGATATCTTTCTCTTTCATAGTCTGCCCTGTCGGCGTTATCCTATAAATTGCTTGGTTTTGCCGGTTCCTGTCTAAAATTATTATGGATATCTTTTTATATTTATACTACCTTTTTTAATTAAATATATTTATACTATACTATGTTCGATCTTGGGGTGTTTCATGACCGCAAAAATATACTCAATCATATCAGGAAAGGGTGGTACAGGTTCCACCACTGCTGTAATCAATATCGGGGCTGCTCTTGCAGGATTTGCAAAAAAGACACTTATTGTTGATGCGGACCTGGGCATGCCAACCATCGGGCTGATGCTCGGTCTTGAGACAAAGGCAACACTACATGACGTCCTTTCAGGTAATGCCGACATCAAGGAAGCTATCTATGACGGACCTAACAATTTGAAGGTATTACCTGGCAGCATATCCCTGCACAGTTTCATGAACACCGACCCGGACAGGCTGGCAGACGTTATCGAGAGTGTCAGGGAGAAGTTCGAGTTCATATTGATAGACTCCCCTACCGGCATCAGCAAGAACTCATTATCCGTGATATCTCTCGCGGATGAGATAATAC
>JAWSUM010000043.1:0-22210 GCA_033549165.1 Methanolobus sp. | reverse complement strand
CCTAAGCTTCAGGATTTTGCTGGATACAAGGTTGGCATGACTCACGTGATATTGGTTGATGATGTGAAGAACAGTCTGACGGAAGGCATGGAGATCTCGGTACCTGTCACAGTTGTGGAAACACCTGCTATTCGTGTTGCTGCTATCCGTGCTTATAACAACACCTCTAATGGTGAGAAGGCTGTTGCCGAGGCATGGAGCT
The DNA here is from genome assembly GCA_033549165.1 of Methanolobus sp. Lineage (GTDB taxonomy): Archaea > Halobacteriota > Methanosarcinia > Methanosarcinales > Methanosarcinaceae > Methanolobus. Next base: position 22,008 of record JAWSUM010000043.1, on the reverse strand, counting down.
CCGAACTCGATGAAAGTCTTGGAAAGACCATCAAATTACCAAAGGAATCCAACACCGATGCAGCTCTGGAGAAGATCGGCAGTCTGATCGAGGAAGGCAATGTTTCTGACATAAAGGTCATAACTTACACCTTGCCAAAGACCCTTACCGGTGTTCCCAAGAAGAATGCAGATATCATGGAGACTGCCGTTAACGGATCAAGCGTACAGGACAAGTTCGACTATGCAAAGTCAGTTCTCGGAACTGAGATCAAGATCAGTGATGTCTTCAGCAATGGTGAATTCGTAGACGTGGCAGCTATTACCACCGGTAAAGGCACACAGGGCCCGGTCAAGAGATGGGGTATCAACCTGGCGAAGAACAAGCACTCCCGTCAGGGAAGTCTCAGGCAGGTAGGAACTCTCGGTCCATTCCATCCGGCTCGTGTTAGCTGGAGAGTACCACAGATGGGTCAGATGGGCTATCACCAGAGGACTGAATACAATAAGCGTATCCTTAAAGTGTCTATCGATGGTGAAGAGATCAATCCTGCAGGTGGTTTCCTGAATTACGGACTTGTGAGAGGCGATTATATCCTTCTCAAAGGAAGCATTCCAGGACCTTCCAAGAGGCTTGTAAGGCTCAGAGAACCTATGAGGTCAAAGGCACCTGCAATGGGTGAACCACAGCTCCTTCACGTGAGCACACAATCCAAACAGGGGTGAAGTGAATGGTCACAGCAAAGATTATAGATTTATCCGGTAACAACAAGGGTGATGTGCAGCTGCCTGCCGTCTTCGATGAGACATACAGGCCTGATCTTATCAAAAGGGCTGTTCTTGCAGCACAGGCAAACAGGCTCCAGCCCTACGGTACCAAGTTGTATGCAGGTATGGAAACCTCGGCACAGTCCTGGGGTTCAGGCAGAGGTGTTGCACAGATCCCAAGGATTGCAAACGGTAGCCGTGCAGCAAGAGTTCCTCAGGCTGTCGGTGGTAGAAGGGCACACCCCCCAAAGGCCGAGGCAGACAAGACCGAGAAAGTGAACAAGAAAGAAAGGCGCATGGCGATCCGTTCAGCCATAGCAACAACAGCCAACGCAGAGATTGTCAAGGGACGTGGCCACAGGTTCGATGCCCAGCTTCCGCTGGTCGCTGAGAAGGCAGTGGAAGATCTTGAAAAGACAAAAGATGTCATCAGTTTCCTGCAGGCTGCAGGTGTCTATGATGACGTTCTTCGTGCAAAGGACGGCAAGCACATCAGGGCCGGAAGAGGAAAGCTTCGTGGAAGAAGATACAAGAACAAGAAGAGTATCCTGATCGTGGCAGCAAACGATTCCGCACTTTTCAGATCAGCAAGGAACCTTGCTGGTGTGGATGTAGTGTCAGTCGATTCCCTGAACACTGAGATCCTTGCACCGGGAACCCATGCAGGCAGGTTGACAGTATGGACAGAATCTGCAATAGCTGACCTGGAGGGAATGTTCGAATGAGCGCTATCAAATACCCATTCATCACTGAAAAAGCAATGATGCTTCTGGAAGACAACAAACTCCAGTTTATTGTTGATTCCCGCGCAAACAAGAATCAGATCAAAGCCGAGGTCATGAAGATGTATGGCTTCCCTGTGGTCTCGGTATGCACTATGAGCACGTTGAAAGGTCTGAAGAAGGCCATAGTGACTTTCGAAGGCACAGAGGCTGCCCACGAGATCGCTACCAGGATAGGTCTGATGTGAGGTGAAATAGTATGGCAAAAAGAATCATATCACAGAACAGAGGTCGCGGATCTCCTACTTACAGAGCACCTTCACACAAGTATAAGGCCTCGATGAAGCATCCTCGTGTGGACGAGAATGATACTATATACGGTACAGTGCTCGAGGTTACACACGATCCGGCCCGTTCAGCACCGGTAGTGAAAGTATCCTTTGACAACGGTGAAGAGCGCCTGATCCTTGCACCTGAAGGAATTGCAGTGGGTGCCAAGATCGCCTGCGGAATTTCCGCAGAAGTAAAACCAGGAAACATCCTGCCACTGGCAGAGATCCCGGAAGGAATCCCTGTCTGTAACATAGAAGGCAAGCCCAATGATGGTGGACAGTTCGCACGTGCTTCCGGGGTATATGCAACAGTTGTATCCCACGAACGTGGCAAGACCGTAGTCCAGATGCCTTCAGGTGAGATGAAATGGCTGAACCCAAGATGCCGTGCAACCATTGGTATAGTTGCAGGTGGCGGAAGGGTTGACAGGCCGTTCCTCAAGGCAGGTAAGAAGTATCACAAGATGAAGACAAGAGCTGCAAAGTATCCCCGTGTAAGAGGAGTCGCCATGAACGTAATCGATCACCCCTTCGGTGGAGGTAACAGGCAGCACCCCGGAAGACCAACGACGGTCAGCAGGAATGCACCTCCGGGACGTAAGGTAGGCCAGATCGCAGCACGCAGGACAGGAAAGCGTTAGACCGGAGGCTTAAAGCATGGCAAGAAAAGCATCATCCAAATTACCAAAACGAAAAGGTGAATATACATTCCGTGGCAAAACGGTTGAAGAACTCAAATCCTTGAGCATAGAGGAATTCTCTGAACTTCTGCCTGCCCGTGAACGCCGTACTATTAAGAAGGGATTCACAGAAGGCAGAAAACAGGTTATCCAGAGCCTCAGGGATGGTAAGGATAGCATACGCACTCATTACAGGGACATCATTATCTTCCCTGATATGGTGGGAAAACAGATCGAAGTATACAACGGTAAAACATTTGTGGCGGTAGAGATACAGCCGGAAATGGTCGGACACAGGTTCGGAGAATTCGCACCAACCCGTTCAAAGGTCAGTCACGGAAGTGCAGGTGTCGGAGCAACCCGTTCAAGCAAGTTCGTTCCGTTGAAATAAGGTGATTATGCATGGCGAGAATTAAATATACTGTAGAATTTGACCCGAAGACCTCTGCCAAAGCAATGGGCGCAGAGCTTCACATATCACCTAAGAAATCCCGCGAGGTCGGAAACGCAATCAAAGGTATGCGTACCGAAGTCGCTCAAAGGTACCTCGAAGATGTTGTCGAAATGAAGCAGGCAGTTCCTTTCAAGAGACACCACGACGGCGCAGGACACAGGAAGGGTCCCATGGCAACAGGAAGATATCCTGTCAAAGTGGCGCAGGAATTCCTGAAGCTCCTGGAGAACGCAAGGAGCAATGCCGAGTACAAGGGCCTTGAGCCTGATCAGATGTTCATCGCTCATGTTGCTGCAAAGCGTGGCCGCGTCATCCACGGTATGATGCCAAGGGCCCGCGGACGCGGAAGTCCCAAGAACACGGAAACTGTAAACATTGAGATTATTTTGAACGAGGTGCGCTAATGGCAATAGAGAAGAAGTTCGTCCAGGAAGGCTATGTAAAAGCCTCAATGGATGAATATTTCGCAAAACAGCTCAGCAGGGCAGGTTACGGTGGAATGGATATCAACCGCACTCCTATGGGTACACAGATAACAATATACGCCGAAAAACCTGGAATGGTTATCGGTAAAGCTGGTAAGGTCATTCGAAAACTTACCAGGGATATTGACAGGATGTACGACATCGATAACCCCCAGATCGATGCACAGGAGGTCAGGAAGCCTGAACTCAATGCTCAGATGATGGCTTCCCGCCTTGCTTCCTCTATCGAGAGAGGCTGGTACTTCAGAAAAGCAGGCCACAACACTATGAGGGCTATCATGAACTCTGGTGCACTGGGCTGTGAGATTGTCATTTCCGGAAAACTGACCGGTGCAAGGTCAAGGGTCGAGAAACTCGTAAACGGCTATATCAAGCACGCAGGAAAACCTGTAGACGATATAGTTGACGAGGGCTTTGCAACTGCTGTAAGGAAGCTCGGAACCCTTGGATGTAAAGTAAGGATCATTCCTCCGGGCGCAGTACTTCCTGACTCTTTCCATCTGAAGGAGATCGTTGAGGAACCAGTTTCAGAGGAACCAGTTGCTGAGGAAGCAGGCAGTGAGGTCAAGAAGTTTGTTGAAACAGAAGCTGTAGGTGAGGTTGCCGACGAAGAGGAAGTTGTTGAGGAAACAGTTACAGAAGAAACTGTTGAGCCAGCAACAGAAGAGGAATCTTCTGAGAAAGCAGGCGAAGGGGCTGTAGGAGAAACATCCGGAGAAGAACCTGAAGAACCTGAACCCATGGAAGATCTCGTTGATGAACAACGCAGGCTTCTGGATGGCGTATGGCAGCATAAGCATGATGGTTACGATTACTGGCACCCTATCGCACGTGTTCATAAGGAGGAGAAGTAATGGCAATTCTTCGGTTGAACGAGATAAGGGATATGTCCCCTGAAGAAAGGATGGATGAACTTGAAAAGATGAGAGACGAACTCATTCGTGAACGTGCTCTTTCATCTGCAGGAGGAGCTCCTGATAATCCCGGAAGGATCGGGGAACTGAGGAGAACGATTGCCAGGATCAAGACCATCCAGAGAGAAATGAAGGAGATCTGAAGTGGAAATCGCTCCTTCAAAACTGATATTCCACGAATTGATTGGATTAGTAGTTGAAGTTGTAGATGCTACTAACCCGATACTGAGCAATATAAGCGGTAAAGTGGTTGACGAAACAAAGAACATGATAATCGTTCAAACAGAGACAGGTCACGAGAAAATGGTTCCAAAGATAGGCACGACCTTTGTGTTTCGGATACCCGCCCAGATTTCGGGCAAGCATGCTGAGAGGCATGTAAAAATAGAAGGGAACCTTCTGCTCTCACAACCCGAGAACAGAACTAAGAATATTAGAAAAATACGCATGAGGTAATAATCATGGCAAGAGATATTGGATTGGATGTCCCGGCTCCGGAAAAGGAGTGTAATGACGTTAATTGTCCATTCCATGGAGAACTGTCTGTTCGCGGACAGGTCCTTGTAGGGACCGTAGTCAGCGACGATATGGACAGGACCGTGGTCATCCAGCGCAAGCATGAGATGCTTATCAAGAAATATCAGAGATATGAGAAAAGGCAATCTAAGATCCATGCACACAATCCTTCCTGTATAGATGCAAAGGTAGGGGATGTTGTGACGATCGCAGAATGCAGACCGTTGAGCAAGACCAAATCATATGTGGTGATCAAGGCGGAGGCTCAGGCATGAGGGGTATAAGATCAAATGTCCCCCGTGCTCTGAACAGCGGAGCACAGATCGACTGCGTGGACAATACGGGTGCCCGTGTAGTCGAGATCATATCTGTCAAGGGATACCGCGGTGTCAAGAACAGGCACCCCAAAGCTGGTGTTGGTGACATGTGTGTTGTGTCTGTGAAGAAAGGTACTCCTGAGATGCGTAAGCAGATACTCCTGGCTGTTGTAGTCCGCCAGAAGAAGGAGTTCCGTCGCCCGGATGGCCTGAGAGTAGGCTTTGAGGACAATGCAGTTGTCATAGTTGACAAAGATGGTGTCCCGAAAGGAACCGACTTCAAAGGTCCGGTAGCAAGGGAAGCAGCTGAAAGGTATCCAAAGATCGGTACCACAGCATCCATAGTTGCATGAGGTGTGAAAAATGGTATCAAATCAGCCAAGAAAGCAGAGGAAAGCAAGATACAATGCTCCTCTTCATGTAAAACAGAAGTACATGGGTGCTCCCCTTTCAAAGGAACTGCGTGAGAAGTACGGTTGCAGGTCTGCAAGCGTCATCGTAGGCGATACAGTAAAGGTAATGCGTGGAGACCACGCTGGTAGCACAGGCAAAGTAGAGGGCATTTCCCTGAAGCATGGCACGATCATTGTTGAAGGTGTCAGTGTGTCCAAGGCAGACGGAACAGAAGTTGCAAGACCTGTATATCCTTCAAAAGTGATGATCACATCCCTTGATATGAAGGATGATCGCAGGGAAGCAGTTATCAGCAGGAAGTAGGTGATTCTATGGGCAAACATCAAAAAAGAATATCTGTACCAAACAGCTGGCAGATATCAAAGAAATCTAACAAGTGGATCACTGCTACAAGACCTGGTCCACATCATAAAGAGCAGAGCATTCCTCTTGCCGTAGTACTGAGGGACATGCTGGGTGTAGTTGACAATCGTGCAGAGGCAAAGCGTGTACTCTCAGAGGGCAAGGTACTTGTCGACGGTGTAGTTCGAAAGGATTTGAGATTCCCTATAGGATTACTGGACGTAGTATCCCTTCCTGATGAGAACGTGTCCTATCGTGTCTTACTTGACCGCAAGGGAAGACTCGATCTCCATAAGCTTGAAGATTCCGATGTGAACAAGCTTTGCAGGATCAACGGGAAGACCGTTATCAAAGGCGGAGCCATACAGCTCAACCTCAGTGACGGTTCAAATGTTCTGGGATCCAACGATTACAATACTAAAGACTCAATCATCCTTTCACTGCCTGACAAGAAAGTGCTTAAACACATTAAGTACGAAGTCGGCAACCTTGCGATGATCGTCGGTGGTAGGCACACCGGTGAGATCGGCACGATCAAGGAGATCACCACTGTCCGCAGTTCCAGGAACAACACGGTCTCAATATCCGGTGACTATGACTTTGAGACAATCGAGGATTATGTGGTAGTTATCGGTGAGAACGAGCCAGAGATAAAACTCGGTGGTGAGGCAGTTGAGTAATGTAATGAGGACTCCGGTTGTCGAGAAGGTCGTAGTCCATATGGGTGTGGGCGAAAGTGGTCAGCATCTCGTGGATGCCGAGGGTATACTCGGAGAGATTACGGGACAGAAGGTCATCAGGACGTACTCCAAGAGGACCCTGCCTGCTTTCAGTATCAAGAAGAATGAACCTATCGGATGTAAGGTGACTCTCAGGGGCGACCGTGCCGAAAAGTTCCTTACGACCTCACTTGAGATCATTGAGAAAAGACTTCGCGCTTCACAGTTTGACAAGAACGGTAATGTGGCCTTTGGTATAGAGGAACACACTGACTATCCTGGCATGAGATACGACCCTAACATCGGTATCTTTGGTATGGATATCAACGTGGTTGTCAATCGCCCAGGTTACAGGATTAGTAAAAGAAGGATAGTAAAGACCAAGATCCCTACGTCACACAGGATCACAAAGGATGACACAATTGCCTTCTTTAAAGACAAATATTCAGTGGAGGTTATCTAATGGTTCAGACCACAAAGAACTTCGGGCGGGGCGCACACGAATGCAAAAGATGCGGCAGGAAACAGGGACTTGTCAGGAAATATGATATTTACCTGTGCAGGCACTGTTTCCGTGAGATTGCCCACGATATGGGATTCGAGAAATATACGTGAGGTGAGATAAATGGTATTATTAGATCCGCTTGCTGATGCTCTATCCACTATAAAGAATGCAGAGGCTATAGGTAAGAGTTCCTGTACGATCCAACCTGCTTCAAAGCTCATCGGAACTGTCCTGAAGGTCATGCAGTCCCGCGGATATGTCGGCGAGTTTGAGTTTATAGAAGATGGTAAGGCAGGTATTTACAAAGTAGAACTTGTTGGTAGGATCAACAAATGTGGTGCTATCAAGCCACGTTATTCAGTAGGTGCTGCAGATTTCGAAAGATGGGAAAAGCAGTATCTTCCTGCAAAGAACTTCGGTACACTAATATTAACAACATCTGTCGGTGTAATATCACAGTACGAAGCTCGTGAGAATAACGTAGGCGGACAATTGCTTGCTTATGTGTACTGATGGAGATGGGATATCATGGCAAAAGAAATCAAAAAAGAAATCCCTATTCCTGAGGGCGTTACAGTTACGTTCACAGGGAGGATCCTCTCAGTATCCGGGCCGAAAGGCAAGAGTGAAAGAAGATTCTGGTACCCTGGCATCAATATCGAGGTCGCTGATTCTGTGATCATCATCGATACCACGATCAACAAGAAGACCCAGAAAGCAATGGTAGGTACCTTTGCTTCACATGTCAGAAATATGTTGATGGGTGTAACAGAAGGCTTTGAATACCGTATGAAAGTTGTCTACGCTCACTTCCCTATGCAGGTGAAGATAGAGGGTAAGAAGCTTACAATAGGCAACTTCCTTGGTGAGAAGAAGGCCAGGTCTGCAAAGATCCTTGGTGAGACCGTTGTAAAGGCAAGTGCTGATGAAGTAATTGTCTCAGGTATCAACAAGGAAGATGTTGGCCAGACTGCGGCTAATATCGAACAGGCAACAAAGATCAAAGGGTTTGACCCGCGTATATTCCAGGATGGAATTTACATAGTGGAGAAGACAGCGTAGGTGATTTGAATGGAAGGAAAAATCAAACGCCTCTTTAAGGCAAGAAAAGTCCAGAAGGGTAAAAAACCCGAATTCAAAAGGACAGACTCCCACAAGTATAAGCGCTTGGATTCAAACTGGAGACGCCCAAGGGGTCTTCGAGGAAAACAGCGCAGGCACTACAAGGCAAAGGGTGCCCTTGCACAGGTGGGCTATGGTAGTCCCAAGGTCGTAAAGGGTTTCCACCCATCGGGATATTCCGAGGTACTTGTGAACACGGTCAGCGACCTTGATAGTGTTGACGCATCTCTTGAGGCAATAAGGATTGCTGCAAAGGTTGGTGCAAGGAAGAAAACGATCATTCAGGCAAAGGCTTCAGAGCTTGGTATTAAGGTCCTGAACCCACTGAGGGGTGAGTAAGATGACCGATCTGACCAATCAGAAAAGGATTGCTTCCGAAGTTCTTGATTGCGGTGTTCACAGGGTATGGCTTAACCCTGAAGCTGCAGGCGATATTGCAGTTGCTATCACAAGAGCTGACATACGTGAGCAGATCGAACTCGGCAATATAAAGGCAGAACCTGTAAAGGGCGTCAGCCGTGGTCGCGCAAGAATAAGGGATGCTAAGCGTAAGTACGGACATCGCAAAGGACATGGTAAGAGGAAAGGTAAACAGGGTGCACGTAACCCAAGTAAAGAGCAGTGGATGAAAAAGATCCGTGCTCTGAGAAAAAGACTTAAGGAACTGCGTGCAGATGGTTCACTGGACAAATCCGCCTACTGCAGAGTATATCGCAAGGCAAAAGGTGGCGAATACCGCAGTGTCGCTCACTTGGAAGCACACCTGGAATCCGAGAAACTCATTAAACGTGGTGAGGAATAATAATGAATCATTTATATCATAATCTAATCAGGGGGAGCTGATCATGGCAACAGGACCCCGATATAAAGTCGCTTTCAGGAGGCGAAGAGAAGGGCGCACCGATTACCACCTGAGACTCAGGTTACTTCTTTCAAAGGAGGACCGTGTGGTCGTGCGTAAGAGCTCAAAGCACATGCAGATCCAGCTCGTAGCTCCAAAGCCGGAAGGGGACGTTACCCTTTCATCTGCAGTTTCAGCCGAGCTCAAGAAGTACGGATATGACGCATCCACAGGTAACACAACGGCTGCGTACCTTACCGGTCTTCTGTTCGGTTACAGGGCATTGAGCAAGGGATTCGAATATGGTGTTCTTGACCTGGGACTCCAGGCAGCATCTCCCGGATCACGTGTGTATGCAACCCTGAAGGGTATTGTGGACGCAGGATTTGAGATCCCTCACAATCCATCAATACTGCCTTCAGATGAGCGTATAAGAGGAGAACACGTAGCAGAGTATATGGAAGGATCTAATCTGCCTGAACTGTTCGATACAGTTAAGGAAAAAATCTCTGCTGACTTCAATTAGGTGATTATATGGCATACAACTATGAAGAAGAATGGGTTCCGCTGACAAGGCTCGGAAAACTCGTTCATGAAGGGCAGATCACTTCCATGGACGAGGCAATCGATTCCGGTCTTCCTGTAAGGGAATCCAAAATAATCGATATTCTGTTACCTGATCTCGAGGATGAGGTGCTCGATATCAACATGGTCCAGAGGATGACTGACTCCGGACGTCGTGTTAAATTCAGAGCAACTGTCATTGTAGGGAACGGTGATGGTTTTGTAGGTCTTGGACAGGCAAAGGATGTTCAGGTCGGTCCTGCTATCAGGAAGGCGATCGATAATGCCAAGATCAATATAATAAGGGTAAGGCGTGGATGCGGCTCATGGGAATGCGCATGTGGCCGTGAACACACAGTACCATCCGAAGTAAGAGGAAAAGCAGGTAGTGTCATTGTAGAGCTTAAGCCAGCTCCCCGTGGACTTGGTCTTGCTGCAGGTGACACCGCAAGAAAAGTGCTTGAGAAGGCAGGCATCAAAGATGTGTGGACCAGGACAGAAGGTACGACCAGGACCACGTTGAACTTCGCAAAGGCAACTTTCAACGCGCTGCACAACTCCGGTACAGTAAGGCAACCCATCCGGTTGGAAGAGGAGGCCTGAAAATGTACGCTTTGATAAGAGTACGTGGTAACGTGAATGTCAGGGGATCCATTGCGGATACCCTTAAAATGCTTCGCTTGCACAGGGTAAATCACTGTGTCCTTCTCAGCGATAACCCACACAACAAAGGTATGATCCAGAAGGTCAAGGACTACGTGGCATATGGCCCCATCGATGTGGAAACACTTACAGGGATGCTCAAGAACCGTGGAATGTTGCAGGGCGGTGCAAAACTGACCGATGCATATGTTGCAGAGAACACAAATTTCTCTTCCATCGAGGCATTCGCACAGGCGGTTATCGATGGCAATGCAACACTCAAGGATGTTCCAGCTCTCAAGCCGGTATTCAGACTTCACCCACCAAGAAAAGGTCACGCAGGCATAAAGAGGACTGCACAGCAGGGTGGTATCCTTGGTAACAACGGTGAGGATATAATACTCTTGTTGAATAAAATGAGGTGATCCGCATGAAAAAGGGTAACACTAAGAAGTTCAGAGGCTCACGCACCTGCGGAGGAGGCACCAGTAAGAACAGACGTGGTGCTGGAAACCGTGGTGGAAGAGGTAAATGTGGTGGGAACGCTCATCATCAGACCCGTGCAATGCAGCGGGGTTACAACCTTGGTTTGGCGAAGGGTTTCAGTCGCCCATTGAAGATCATCCGGGATACTTCCATTGTCAATGTGGGGGAACTGGATGAACTTGCAGACCAGCTTGTTGAAGATGGCTTCGCGGAACTCACGGACGATGTATATCACATCGACCTCAACGGACTTGATATTGAGAAAGTTCTTGGTACCGGCAGGGTTTCAAAGAAGCTGGCAGTGACAGCTTGTGATTTCTCCGCTACAGCAAAGAGCAAAATAGAGGATGCAGGCGGATCCTGCACAGAACCTGAAGAGTAATGCCTTTTAGGCATTACATATTTATTTATATATTTTATTCTTTTACCTTTAATATATAGAGTATCTTTATAAATGGTTAAGGCTATTTAGGGTTGTTTTACCCCAAAAATATGGATTTCCCAGTCAGGGTGGAATTAATGAGTCTTAAGGAAAGTTTAAAACCAATTTTCAATAAATTGCCTGCGGTTGCAAGTCCCGAAGGGCACGTACATTTTAAAAACAAGCTGATGTGGACGCTTGGTATACTCGTGCTATACTTCGCACTTTCTAATATACCGCTATTTGGATTGTCCCCGGATTCGATCGACCTTTTCGAATCCTATCGAGCATTCTTTGCAGGAGCATCGGGTTCATTGATGCTACTTGGTATAGGTCCTATAGTCACTGCTTCGATCGTACTGCAATTGCTTGTCGGTGCAGATGTTATCAAGCTCGATATGTCCAACCCGGACGACCAGGCATTCTTCCAGGGTGCGCAAAAGGCACTGGTTTTTGTTATGATCGTCCTTGAGGCTTTGCCACAGATAGCCGGTGGATATATCCAGCCTGACATGACACTTGCAGCTACACTCGGTGTTAGCGCAGGTATTATCACAGCCATTATATTCATCCAGATCTGCATAGGAGGTATACTGGTTCTCTTCATGGATGAAGTGGTCTCCAAATGGGGAATCGGTTCAGGAGTAGGTCTGTTCATCGTAGCCGGTGTATCCCAGCAGATCGTAACAGGTCTGTTTAACTGGGCAACTGATTCCACAGGGTTACCTGCAGGTTTCTTCCCGAAGTGGATATACATCATACAGAATGTGGGTGCCGACTATCTGTTCAGTGGTGATGGTATCATGTTTATGCTGGTCCAGGGAGGTACGCTTGCTCTTGTCAGTACGATCGTTATTTTCCTGCTTGTAGTATACGTTGAGAGTACCCGCATCGAGATACCTCTGGCACACAGTGCTGTAAGAGGTGCAAGGGGCAAGTTCCCTGTGAAGCTGATCTACGCTTCAGTTCTTCCCATGATCCTTGTCAGGGCACTGCAGGCAAACATCCAGCTGATAGGAATTCTGCTCAGTGGCAGGGGAATAACCATCTTCGGAGAATATGTCGGTTCAACTCCGGTCAATGGTATAATGTACTATCTTGCTCCGATAAACAGTCCTTACGACTGGATTCCTTCACTTGTCACAGCGACTTTCTCCAGTTATGGTGTCCCTGCTCCGGCAACATGGCAGATTGCTCTTCACGTGATGACGGATGCCGTATTCCTTATTGCCGGTGGTATCGTATTCGCACTGTTCTGGATCGAAACGACCGGAATGGGTGCAAAGCCCACAGCTCAGAAGATATTCAATTCAGGCATGCAGATACCTGGTTTCAGGAGAAATGTTGGTAGTATCGAGAAAGTAATGATGCGATACATCCCGAAGGTCACTGTTATCGGCGGTGCATTCATCGGCCTGCTCACACTGGTTGCCAGTTTGCTTGGTACTCTTGGAGGTGCAGGAGGTACAGGTCTTCTGCTTGCAGTCAGTATCGTGTATCGTCTCTATGAGGATATAGCATCCGAGCAGATGATGGAGATGCACCCGATGATGAGATCTTTCTTCGGGCGGGAATAAATTAGGTGTTGATTGATTATGAATATAGTATTATTCGGTCCTCCGGGTGCAGGAAAAGGCACCCAGGCCAAGGAATTGTCACAGAAATATGACATTCCTCATATTTCCACAGGTGATATCCTCAGGGCAAATGTCCGTGAGGGTACCGAACTTGGTCTCAAAGCAAAAGAATATATGGACAAGGGCGAACTTGTTCCTGACCAGGTACTCATAGGTCTTATAAAGGACAGGCTGGAAGAGCCTGATTGCGTGAAAGGTTATCTTCTGGATGGTTATCCAAGAACAATTCCTCAGGCTGATGCGCTGGAAGATATCCTCAAGGAAATATCAAAGCCTCTGGATGTCGTGATCAATATCGACGTGTCGGATGAAGAGCTTGTCGGAAGGCTTAGTGGCCGTCGGACATGCCCCTGTGGTGAAAGCTACCATGTGATGTTCAACCCTCCGAAAAAGGAAGGCGTATGTGATGTGTGCGGTGCACAACTTTATCAGCGTGACGATGACAAAGAAGATGTGATCAGACAGAGACTTGCGGTCTACGCTGAAAAAACCAAACCGCTGATCCAGTACTATGATAAGAAAGGACTCCTCGTGAACATTGCTGGAAATGGTACTGTTGATGAAGTGTTTGAATTGATATCCAAAGTAATGGATCGTTATAAGTGAGATTTATTCAATAAAGGTGATGCTTTGGCAAATACCGATTTTAAGAAGAAACTCGAGCAGGTACTGCTTGCTCTGGGTATATCCTTGATGCTGGGTATAGTTATCCTGGGGCAGGATTTCAGGGATTCCTTGGGGCAATCCGTGGGTTTTATCATGGACCCCCTGGTAACACTTCTGGGTGCCAGTAATTTCCATATTGTCCTGTTCATAATGGCATCGATCACTGCTCTTTATGCATCACTGATCCAGAAATACACCATGGACTGGGAGCTTATGCGCTCTACTCAGGAAAAGATGCGTGTGTTCCAGAAGGAGTTCAGGGAAGCACAGCTTTCCAATAACACTTCTCTGATGAAGAAAATGGAAGCTGAGCGGAACGAGATGATGTCCCAGCAGATGGAGATGTCGAAACAACAGTTCAAACCCATGGCATATATCAGTATAATATCGCTCCCATTGTTCATGTGGGCATATTTCTATATTAGTAGTCATGACGCTGCAACGATGTTTTTCCCATTCTGGGGTGAACAGGTACTGACGGACACCATTCTTGGTCCTTTCCAGTACTGGATATTCTGGTACTTCATCGCTTCCCTGGCAGTAAGTCAGTTGATCAGAAAATCGCTGGATGTCGGTGGAATTTAATTGCTGCTGACTATCAGTGGTCTTCCGGGCAGTGGTACTACCACTGTTTCCCGTATCCTTTCCGAGAAGTACGGACTCGAGATGATATCTGCGGGAGAGGTTTTCCGTTCCCTTGCCCGTGAATACGGGATGACGCTCGCTGAGTTCGGTGAGCTTGCAGAGTCCGATGATTCCATTGATCTCAAGATAGATGAGCGCCAGAAGGAGATTGCCAACACAAGGGATAATGTTATCCTGGAAGGTAGGCTGGCAGGCCATATGGCGGGCAAGGCCATCAGGGTCTGGATAAAAGCCCCTGTGGAAGTAAGGGTCAGCCGTATTGCAGGACGTGAATCCGGTCCCTTTGAGGAAAAACTCGAGGAAACAAAAGAGCGCGAGGCTTCTGAAGCTATTCGTTATAGCAGTATCTATGGTATCGACATAGGAGATCTGTCCATCTATGATCTGGTGGTTGATTCCGAAAAATGGGATCAGTTCAGGATAGCAGACATTATCTCCTGTGCAATAGACAATTTTTCTGATTAATCTTTACTGTGACAGGTTCCGCTATGAAATCTTCTGATATCTTACCCTCTGAATATCCGCGCAAACTCATTCAAAAGGCAGATGTGACAACCAATCATGCCTATGGATGTCCCCCCGTCGACCGTCCAATGAGGGAATACATCGAGATGGGAGTGGTGAACCTTGACAAACCTCGCGGCCCCACCAGTCATGAGGTGACTGCCTGGGTCAAGGACATCCTCGAATTGGGCAGGGCGGGGCATTCAGGTTCTCTGGACCCCGGCGTGACTGGCGTCCAGCCTATCATGCTTGGCAAGTCTACAAAAGCAGTTTCTGCCCTGCGCCTGTCTGGTAAGGAGTATGTGTGCCTGATGCGCCTGCATGCGCCTGCTTCCGAGAAGAGGGTGCGCAGCATCTGCAAGCAATTCACAGGGCCTATTTTCCAGATGCCTCCGATCGTCTCTGCTGTGAAGCGTGAGGTGAGGGTAAGGATGATCTACTATCTTGAGGTGATCGAGGTAAAGGATAAGTCCGTACTGATGAGGGTTGGATGTGAGGCAGGGACCTACCTGCGTAAACTCTGCCATGACATTGGTACCGCACTTGGTACGGGAGCTCACATGCAGCAGTTGCGCAGGACAAAGACCGGTCCTTTCGGAGAAGATTCCCTGGTGACCCTGCACCAGTTGAAAGATGCCTACGTTTTCTGGAAAGAGGACAATGATGAGTCTCACCTCCGTAAATATGTAAGACCTATGGAAGAGGGCCTGAGCCACCTCCCAAAGATAATCATTCGTGACAGTGCAGTTGATGCGATATGCCAGGGTGCGGCATTTGCGGTCCCGGGAATAGCAAGTCTTGACAGTGGTATAAAAAAGGATGATATTATCTGTCTGTTTTCTTTAAAGGGTGAGGCTGTTGCGCTGTGCAAATCCCTGTTGAGTACGGAGGAAATGCTCGACTTGGAGCATGGAATAGCAGCAACGACCGAAAGAGTAATAATGGATGCTGGCACTTATCCGCAAGGCTGGCACAGCAAGCCAGAATAATCGTGTGCCGAGGTAGTCTAGTGGTAGGGCGCAAGCCTGGAAAGCTTGTGGGGCATCCGCCCCTCGGGTGTTCGAATCTCCCCCTCGGCGCCATTTTTCTTCAATAGGACCTTTTGTTTCAAGCTTACATAATCTGGGTGTCTTAGTTTATCGCTTTTATTTGTTTCAAGTGCATCAGCAAAAGGAAATATAGTTATTCTTTGACAAAAGGATGCGCAAAAAGAAAAAGAAAGAAAAAAAAGATTAAGCTGTAACTGCCTTTTTAATTTTCTCAGCTTTCTCTTCTGCAGGAGCTTCAACAACTTCAGCCTCTTCTCTTGTAAGGGCTGCGATCAGGCATCCCCTTGCAATGGAGTAGATCGGGTCCTTTGAGTCTGAATTGGTGTATTTGTTCTTCTTGACCTTGGAGATGTTTATCGGCAGGTTTGCTTCGGATATCCTCTTTTCGAACATCTCAAGGAATCCATTAGTACGGCTGCTGCCTCCAGCGACCGCAATGGGGAATTCCGCATCCGGTGGTGCGACCTCCAGCAATTTCTTTTTCAGGTTTGCAATGATATAAGTTATCAGAGCATCATAGTAAAGGGCAAGTGCACCCTGGACGCTTCCGATCTCATAATCGGAATCCAGTGAAAAATCACTTTCTTTTATTGACGTTATTCTCTCATTTGCTACTCCGGTGGCGCTGGATACCTGCTCATCGATCCAGTCTCCTCCTCTTGCAATACTGAAAGATACTATTGGGGTTGCAAGATAGGCAACGGTTATATTCGTCATGCCTGCTCCCACACTTATTCCGATACCTGTGAAGTTGAAGTCACCGAGTTCTGAGAAAACAACTGCCAGACCTTCATCGATAAGACTTGTCTCGTAACCAAGCCTTCTTGCCAGGGCTTCGACGGTTTTGCTGTGGTACAGTACATTGATCTTGCTGTCAACAGGGCTTGCAGGAACGGAAATGTATGCAATCTCTCCATCTTTTTCAGGCTTCCCTAAGACCCTTTCAATGATCAGCTTGATCATCGGGATTGATTCTTTCTCGCCAGGGCTGATAATTCCCTGTTTCATGGGTCTTCTGATAGGTTTATTGAATACGTTTGAAAACTTAAAGGCGTCCTCACCAAGCACATTGATCGTAGTTCCTTTTTGAGTGTACAGTATCTTGGCGCTGTCCAGCATGTTCTGTGCAAGGTCTCCTGCTTCCATTTCCAAAAATGCGTTTCGCTGCTGTGCAAATGAGATCGAATCTCCCTTCCCCTTCTCTGCACATATTATATTCATAGTTCCAACATCAAGTCCTTTTGCCATGTTTTATTTCCTCATCGAGTTCATTTTGGTTTTAAGTTTATTGGATAAACTTTTGTTCTGTACCTCTGCGTTCTGTTTCATCGTTGCACTTAGCATTTTGGTTGTCAGACCAATGCCATAATCGTTCACGCTGACCTTTCCGATGATAGTGTTCTGTAGACATTCGACTTCCCGGACGCTGTCTTTTACTTCAATTCTGTCCTGTGTTGATTCCTTCAAAGTTTTCCCCGGAACAAAATCCGATTTCTCTTCCTTAATGCCCAGATTGAACTTGGAAAAGCTTGTGCTGTCTGAAAAAGATCTATTCAAGGTATTTTCTACTTCTTTTTCAATGTCCTCTATTGAATACTGGTTGACTGCGTTTGTTTCAATCAACTGCATGGAGCGTTCTTCAATGAGTTTCAGAACTGCATTTCCAAAGGCATTTCCTGAAAGCAGGCAGATACCTGAGGCATATGCCAAAGATACATAGGTGACATTTGGATAGACCCAGCTATCTGCAAAGAATGCTGCAAAAAGACCTACACCGAAAATCGAAGACAGGAATCCGAATATCATAACCCAATTACTATAAAGTCCGTAAGGTCTGCGCTGACTTACCATCAGGTTTATTCCCAGTAATATAAAGGAAAGTCCAACACCCAGAAGGCCATAGGTGGTTATTATTTCAGAAGGATCGGATGTCCTCCTGAGGTGAACCATTATGGCAAATCCGATTGCACTTATGGACAATATAAGGCCCGAAAGGAACACCATCGACCCAAAATAGTATCTGAGTTTTGATTCCATTGGGTTAATTGTATATTGCTATTAATATATAGTTTGCGCCTCTAATATATAATTAATAACTATAATTAAATATATCTATATATATTTATGTGGCACTATTAATTTGTGTGATTTTATCACAGTCAGGCCTGAAAGGAATGTGAGAACACAATGCCTGATTTTACGTTTATTCCTATGAAACAAACTCTATATATCAGACAAATGTAGATTTATATGGGGGCGAACTCGTGAATCCGAAGATTGACAGTACTGAATTCGGTTCGATCACAATAGAAGGGAAACTATATGAGAAAGATGTTCTTGTCCGACTGAACGGAAATGTTAAAAAAAGGAAAAAGAAGCTCTCCAAGGTGATCTATGGCACATCACACATCATTTCACTTGATGAAGCAAAATATGTCTATGAAAAAGGCGCTGAAAAACTGATAATTGGCTCCGGTCAGGATGGCATGGTGAAATTGTCAGATGAGGCCCGGGATTTCTTCAAGGATAAGGATTGCAAGGTAAAATTGTTCCCGACTCAGGAGGCCATAGGGGAATGGAACTTGGCGGAAGGAAAGGTTATAGGTCTTTTTCACGTTACGTGCTGAGATACTTCAGTTACGATTCATTAATAATGTAGAAGAGAGGAGCCTCTCCCAAGAGTGCGCTATTTGGTACCAAACTTAAAAAGAAGCAGACCATTCCGGTTTTGAAGGTGGAGAGTTTTCAAGCATCTCTCTCCACGCTTCATCTGTAAGCCTGTTTGACATCGGATGCTCAAACTCATAATATGTCATTACAGGGCCTGCACCCAGAAGTATCCTGCCGTCAGGCAACTCATAGGCCACGACTATCATATCCACGTATCCGACACCTTCTTCCAGCACATTAGCTGAACGGGGGTCAGTACCGACATCTGCAACTATTGTGGTTTTCTGGGCTTGCTCCTCAATATTGCCTGTAACACTTTCAAGTTCTTTCTCGAAAGATTTTATGAAATCATAGTCTTCCTCTGATAGCTCTTCATTCTGCAGTTCCTTTTCCGATATCTTTTCCAGTCTTTCGAGTACCATTTCCAGTTTTTCCAGACGATTGATGGAATAGGTATCAAGAACATTTAACTCTCCCAAACCACTGTTTGTCATATTAGTAAGAGCAAGCAAACGGTTGTAGAATTCCGGCACAGGTTCGACATAACCTAGAGGTACTTTATCCTCAGTCTCCAGAGGCATTTCAAATCCGGCAGTAAAACCATAAAACTGCTTTGAATAAAGTATTGTGTCATGCCGCAGTTCTGCCCAGGATGCCGTGCTTGTTGTAAGCTGCTTGTCCTGCCATGCTTCAGTCTGCATGAATGTTGGGTATCCATCTCCGTAATCTTTCAACAGGGGTTGCAGTGCATAGAGCCAGGACCAGTATAGGTTTCTTGTCCAGTCAGAATCATCGAAGGCATTGAATTCAGCCTCTAATTTCCCAAATTGTTCCTTATATCCGGGCTTTGCGGTGTCACCCTGTGCTTCAAGATGTGCATACGCCCTTTCCGAGCCTAGAAGTGCCATCACATCCAGGCTTTTGGGCATGAACCTGTCATCTACTGCGGGATATATAAGGTTCTGGAGCATGTAGGAGTCCGGTATGAACCTCTGTCCCATGAGCCTGAATCCCTTTGTATCTTCAAGTGCCCTGTCAAGTTCTTCAAGGTCTGCCACATCTATTTTGATGGCCCCGGTGCCTCCGTATATCTCGGGACTTCTGTATGTTACGAGTTCCGCCTTTAATGCATCAACATCAAGTCCTTCTATTGTTTTGCTTCCTCCCATTACGGAATTAAGTGCTTCTATATACTCATAGGGTCCAAGGTCGTCTGAAAATCCGACATAGAATGCGGTTACTGAGTAAATCCTTTCCCAGTTTACCATAAGCTGAACATCATTGTTAATATAGGAGGCTATAAGGCCGGCACTCAGGGTCTGTAGTCTTGCATCCTGCTCCGGGTCGGCTGATTCTATCAGGTCTCCTTTGAGCAACATGCTCATGCGACCGTGCCACATGAAAACCTTAAAATAGTTTTTCAGTTTCTCAGAGTAGGTATAATGTCCGCGTGGAACATACTGGGAATAATCCTCCTGGTAGCTGAAAATGGGTGAAAGGGCAAACCCTTCGTGAGACTCTATGAGTGCTAGTTCTGCTTCAACATCGTCTCTCACGATCTCAGGGATTTCGAAGGAGTATATGTCAGCTTCTTCAGAACTGAATTTTCCGTAATCCTCTACTACCCAAGGATCACTTTTTAACGTAGAATCTTGATCACTTGGCAAAGTCTGGTCGATCCCAGGTTCAAGCAGGCTCAATGCCACTGCAAAATAAGCCATGTTCCTGCGAGCGGCTTCCTTTGTGTCGCCGGTGGAAGTTTCATAATCTTCAATGGACTTTTGGAGCAGTTCGTAGTCCATCTCCCATATGGTATTGTAGAACTCTTTTTCCTCTATACGTCGCAATGTTTCGTCGAACTGTATGTGATATAAGTGCAGCAGGGAGTCCGAAGTTATGAATATTGGGATTTCTTTGTCTTCAAGTGTCCCATACATGTCGGTGATGATTTCTTCCCTGGGGTCGAAGGGATTTTCTATAACTACAAAACCATTATTCTGTAGCTTCTCAATTGCATCATCTTCAAGTGATATATTTGAAACGAACTCATCATAATTGGATATTTCCCGGGTATCAAGCGGCAGTTCATATTGTGCTGCCTGAAGCTTAATATCAAGTGGTTCGAGGTGATAGTATTGTCCGAAGGGCATTTTTTCGTCTCCAAGTTCGCTAACAGTCCGTTCTTCAGTTGCCAGCAATACTACTTCGTCTATAGTTTCTCCACTGTTGTCCGAAATAGTGGTATCATCAATGCACCCTCCGGAAAATACGAATACAATCAAAAGAGTTGTCAGTGTGAGATATTTAATTGATTTTGCCTGCATAGTTTATTCCTTGATTGTCTTATCTCTGAACATAATTTAAACTGAAATTAATTAGTAGATTATTTAAGAATTATCTAAGGTCCAAAATGACTTGAAGTTATAAAATAGGGCCAGTTCGTTAATTTAGAACGAAGAAATTAAAACGTCAATGCAATGTGAGGTCATGGGTGAGATTTCTGGCCGAAGCTTCAGAACCGTATCCATGATTCCGGCAAAGGATTTTATACCTGCATTGATTCTGCAATTCTTATAATCTCATCCTTTTCAAGAGCTGCGTCGATTACCAGTAGCATATTGTCCGTTTTCCATTGGAGTATAACGGAATCTCCATTGCCTATCACAAATTTTGCATCTACACCATTAATGAAAATGTTTTCTCCTTCAGAAGGCATAGGTATTGACCCAATATCCTCTTCATGGAATATTTCTTCAGATATTATCATCATCTCATTTTCGCCATTTGAATATACAAGAGTAAATGATGCTTCTATTTCGGGAATTCCGAGAGAATCATTGTTAAACATTGTATGTACCAGCTCATAGCCTTCAGGCAGGTAGGAAGGTATCAGGATGTCATAACTTGACTTTTCCTGTACTTCTTCCAGTGTTGTATGCAGAGGTAAGAGGTCTTCAAAATCTCCGATGTTTTCTATTTCTGCACCTTCAGGAACCTCAAACTCGAACAATTCATCGGAAATGCCACTATTAACTTTAAAATTCCGGTATTCTATCACAGAATAATATTCTTCTTCAGAGTTCTTGCCTGTTTTACCTATAAATTTAATCTTGAGTGGCATCCATGTTTCCTTATCAATCCATGCTTTTATTTCTGGTGCCAGAAAGTCGTCTTCACTTTGATTCTCGTTTGGTTTTGAGGTAATAACATAAGTTTCGCGGCCTTCATACTTGGTATATCCTTCAACCGATATCTCAGTCTCATTGAGGTAGTATCCGATTATTCCTAAGTAGTCCGTTTCATAGTCTCCATACAACTCTGGAATATCTATTACTTGGACAAGATTCTGCTCAGGAGAATATATCCACATTTTTTCGCCATTACGAATAGTTATGGTTCCTGCTTCTTCTTCTGGCAACCTGACAATTGCTCTTGATTTATCCGGATTTTTTTGCATTACTTCGTATTCCATTATCTGGCTATAATTCTCAAGTCCGGATGTTATGTGCACTGTCGCAGAATAATCTTCAATATTTGCCTGTTTTTCCTGCATTTTTTCGGCTATCTGGTCAGCTGTATAATCTTGACCAATACATCCTGAAATAAACAGGGCAA
>JAWSUM010000042.1:0-22315 GCA_033549165.1 Methanolobus sp. | reverse complement strand
CGCTTTTTCGTACCACAGTGTCTTTGATCACGGGTTTCTGTCTTTTTGGAAACTCTGCACTCGCGGTATGGGCTGGTTATCATACCATGTGAAGATTATCGAGGGTAGTGAATGTTACAAGAGCCTTCTTTTATATACGGGCAGATGGCTCTGTTTACATGCAGGCCAAAGGTTCTGCAGGAGACAAAAAGTGGAGCTAAAAGAAGAGATAAGAGCTAAAGCCATGGAAAAAGGATTCCAGCTTTTTGGTGTCTCGGACATAGGTAAACTGGAAGACGTCGAGTTCCCGCCAGGCCGCGGGCTTGTGAAGCCATCTGAGTTCATGCCTGATGCAAAGTCCCTTATTATTATGGGAATGGTGATCTGGGATGAAGGTATGAATGCTGCGATAAGTACTCCCGGCACAGGTGATTTTAGCGGTGGCGAGGCTGAGTATTACAATCTTTATTACGAAACCGTGGAAACACGTGCCTGGAGGCTTGCCCAGTGGCTGTGGGATGACAAAGGTATCAAGGCGATCCCGACCCATTCTGTACATGTGAAAGTGGCTGCTTATCTTGCCGGCCTTGGATTCATCGGTCATAATACCCAGGTGATAACACCCGAGTATGGTCCGAGGGTGCGCTGGATAGCTTTGTCCACAACGGCTGAACTTACGCCGGACCAGCCTTTCCCGGGGAACCTGTGTGCGGAGCAGCCTCTCTGCCAGAAGGAGTCCCTGTGTGTGAAAGCATGTCCTTACGGTGCGATCATACCGGGTCCGTCCCAGGGGGTCCCAGCCGGTGAGAAAGTGAACTATGACAAATGTGTGGTATCCCACGAACTTGAGAGGGATATTGACAATAAATGGGAGAAGCACATCCGTAGGATTACTGAACGCGGATTCATGGAGTGTACCATCTGCAACCTTGCCTGCCCGTATGGCAGAGTTCTGGATAAGGATATCATCCCCAAAGAAAAGGGGACTTGCCTGAAAGCTGATAATTCCAAAAATGCGTTCCGGTGGTTCTCGCAGACAAAGCCGATATGGCACTACACAAACTTTACTGTGGGAATCATGTTTTTATTGCATCTGCAGCCGGAACTATCACCAACACCTTTGCCCATCCCCTCTTCCCGCAATGTGGGCACTTGAGGTACTTCTTATCAAAGTTGTTCAAGCCAAGGAAATTAGTAATGATTGAGATATCGAATGTCTTACCACAGTTGGGGCACCTGTATGCAAAGTTCTTTGTGTGCCATGCAATAATAATCAACATGCCCAAGGCAACAATGGAGTGCCAGATGTACCAGTGTCCGGGCAGAAGCAGGAAGGAAGATGCAGTGATCACTGTGAAGAATATGAGCAATAGCCCAATGGTCCTGTGCCAGTCGGCCTTGGTGGTTTCCCGGTAATGACGTTTGCCTGTTGGGATTTTCATGGTATTCATTACGCCTTTTTCTCCAGGCTGAGTGTGTAGACTTCCACTCCGGCACCAATGCAGGCATTGAGTCTGCTTTCCGATATCTTTGCACACACGATGCCCAGCCTTATTCTGTCCCTGGGTATTCCGTATTCCTCAGAATAGGTAATGAATCTCTGGACCTGGCCAATGGCGTTATCTCTGGCCTCTATTTCTATCTCGATCAGCAGGTGTTTTTCATCCTTGCTTTTGAAAACTGCATCTATCCTGCCACCACTGGTCTCAACTTCAGTATCCAGGAATATCAGGTCTTTTTCGATAAGTTCGGGGAATGTCGAAATCATGCGTGAGATATCCTGTTCTGAAATGTGCTCCTGGTCAGTTACATGGCTCACGTCATCAGCCTTTATCATATTCTCCAGATGAGAAGCAATGTCAATCCTTTTTTTGTTCACCTCGTGAGGGTATACGTTCCTGGGCCTTTCATCTTCTATCTGGAGCAATATCCCATGCTTTCCTATCTTCTTATTACGGGATATGGGAAGGGCCCCGCTGCCTTTACTGACGACACCGATGCCATTTTTTCTGCTTATCAGTCTTATGGATTCGACGAGTTCTTCTCTTTCGTTATCTGTCAATACTTCCAGGTCCACTATCTCATAATTGATAAGATGCTTTTTCTTCAGACTTTCAAGTAGGGCAGTATAGTTCCCTATGTCCTTTTCATCGCTTTCGGCACTTATGTACAATTTATATTCTAACAAGTCTCTCATTTCCCTGAAATCTCTGCAACAAGATATGCCACTTTTATCTGTTGATGGATGAACTTATAGCTTCCTGTCGTTTCTTACAGGAGAAATAATAATCACCTTTAATGAGGAATATTCTTTCCTCTCAATTCTACTACTCAATAATATGGTGCCTATATAGATTTTAATGCCATGCGATATTCATGTCGGGTTGATTTATATTAGAAGGGGAACATTGAACACACGGAGTTGGCAAACAAGGGGCAATAATGGCAGATTTTCAAAATCAGCCGCGAAAAGAGCTGCATTTCATGGGAGTGGAAATGCTGCAATCCTTGAGCCAACTTACAACAAAAGGAGTGGAGGTGTCCTACAGTGGATGTTTTAATAAACTGTCCAAAGTGTGGTACAAAGTTGTTCACGGCTGAAAAAGGCGTTCAACACTGCAATGAATGCGGTTATTGGACAAAAAAAGTGTGGATTTACGCTTAACTGTTGATTTGAACCCGGTTAAATGTAAATCTCCGAAAGACCACAAAAGAAATATCGAAAAACAAAAAAACGTTTTTCCTTTATCTCTTATCTTCTTGGACATGAATGTGAAACGCTTATGTCACATCATTTCCTGCGCAATATGCTTTCATCCATCGGATAATATTCCGTAGCTGAATTGATAAGTTCAGCAGCCGTGTTCCTTTCAAATGAATATACTTCTACGCGCACACCGGAAGCCTTCAGGTGATTGACAAGAGCTGTAAAATCACCGTCACCGCTTACCAGTACCAAAGTATCAACTTTCGATGCTATGGATATGGCATCGATTGCGATTCCCATGTCCCAGTCTCCTTTAGTGGAGCCGTCCGGGCGAATCTTTAACTGTTTTGTTCGTGTTTCCCATCCAAGGGTCTTCAAAAGGTACTTGAAACCGCTCTGGTCCACTTCTTCGGTCTCGACCAGATAGGCTATTGCCCTGACAAGCTTTCTCCCTCCAAGTACCGTTGCAAGTAGTTTATCATAATCCAGCCTGCTGTCGTGATAGATGTTCCTGGCAGAATAAAACATGTTCTGTACATCGGCCAGCACTGCCACCCGTTGATCTTTGAATACTGCCGCTCCGTTTTGTGAATAAGACATGGTGTTTCGTTCCTTTGAGTTTTTCCTTTAAATATGGACGATACAAATATAATATTATTGTATTAGGCAGTTTTTATAAAATACAGTATATAGATCATGGTTTAGCTATCATTTCAGCAGCATTCATAGGAATTACCGAATGGTAACTTTTCATAGCAATTATTGATGTGTATATCTTCTATTAGCTAGAAAATAGCAAAACCTGCCTTTTCAGATATTTTACGGTGTTAATTGCCTTTATAGTGTATTCTAATACTCAGCAGCACATTTCTATCTAATTGGAACTGTATTCATAGTTACTATTGATAAATATCATTAAAAACCCTGTTATATGCCTAAATATTCATTAATAATTTCTTATTAGAGATACTTATTTAAATCAAGCCTCTATTTTATGCGAGCCATGAATTTGGACGTTAAAAACAATCGTTACTCCTATCTGGAGCTTATAATCTCATGTACTATCTTCGGATCGAGTGGTATCTTCCTAACTCACATATCAGGGATGCAAACAAGCTCTATACTCTTTTATAGGATACTATTTGGATTTATACTACTTGTAAGCTATATAATTGCTACAAAAAAGTATAATCTCTTTCAAATAGGCAAAAAAAGGTATTTACTACTTTTGATTGGGATTTTCAATGTAGTCACTACGTATTCCTACTACAGTTCTATCAAATACTCTGGTCTTTCGGTAGCTGTACTGCTCCTCTACACTGCTCCCATCTACGTGACCCTCCTGTCACCTCTCTTCCTGAAGGAAAAGATGACACTGCGGGGTATAATATCACTACTTGTCTCTATGATTGGTATCTCTATGGTAGTTGTACCTGGAAATGGTTCACTGGGGCTGAACAGCCATCTACTGCCGGGACTCATATTCGGTCTCATATCGGGTCTCTCCTACAGTGGGACGATAATGACCGTGAACCATCTGAAGGATGAGTATTCAGGTACAGCGCAGCTTTTCTGGTCGACGTTCATCAGTCTGATTATCCTGATGCCCTTTGCCAGCAAGGTTCCACAGGCTGTCCTTATGCCTAATCTCCCTGTACTTGTCCTGTTCGGACTCATGACAACGGCTTTCGCATCTCTCTTATATCTGAACAGTGCTTCGAAGATAAGTGCTCAAACAGTTAGCGTGCTTGCGTTGCTTGAACCGGTCAGTGGCATAATCTTCGGTTTCTTCTTCCTGCATGAGCCGGTTATCATGAAAACCATCCAGGGATGCATATTCATACTTTTTGGAGCTTGCATACTGGTATGGGACAACAGGATGATGCAATTGTACGGAATAAAAGATCCCTTTATGTCATTCCGGACTACCGTAAAGGGAAAGCTTCTGGATATTTCCAGGATCACGTTCATGTGGCTGTCCGCAAAATACTGATTTTGCAGGACTGTTCACAATCTAAAATGGGTTTTGATTCCGCATTCCAAACAGCCCGGTCGAAATTTAACATGCCGAAAAATCGGTACATTAATATTCCGGGACTTAAAACAGACTTATAAGAGACCAACAGATAAGAGACCAACAGATAAGAGACTAATGTGAAGAGACTAACAGAGTTGATTTCAGTGAAGTATCGGGGTGGAAATGGCAAGGCCGTAATATGTGAAGTCGGTCTTGTTTTCCGGGGCTGCGAGCCTTTGTATAAAAAGTATCTGCAACAGGAGATCAACGAAAATGAATTTAAATCCAGACTTGACTCCATGACAGCCAAACTATGCCCGCGGTTCAAAAAAAGAGCAATGATCTACGGTATAGATGGCAGATACATCGATGTCCTGCTGGCTGATATCCGGGAAGACCTGCTTTTCCAGTTTGAGCGGTGGACAAACGATGAGTATCTTACTTTTGTAGAAATGAAATCGAAAAGTCTGCTTCGTGAAGTAGGCCCGGAGCACAGGAATGGGTCGCCGAAATTGCTTAAAAGGATGTCGGATGCGGGGTTTCCGGACAGCCTCCGGATGGGAGAAATGATTTTAAGAGTACTGGAAGGCAGATGCAGCAAGGAAGAGACGGAATTTATAAAAATGCTTCAGAGGGTAGAGTCCTGTATGGAACTCTCCCCCAATCACTGTAACAATGAGCCTGCGGATGGTTTATATCTCAATTCATCCGGGAGGATAAGAGTTTTTCTTACGGACGGCAGCACATGGGAGGATTTCCGCTATATCCTGCAACACGAACTCACACATTTTCTTATCCATGAATCCTGTTTCAACACTATTATCAAAAACTGGCCGGTCCTGCAGAGCACATACCTAACCGAAGATGAGCTGGAGAATATCTTCCTTGAAAATGTCCGCTCTGTCATATCATGTCTTTTCACAGGCAAAGCTCTGAAAATGGAAAAGGTGGAAGAGTTCCTCCGTCGTAAACTGCCGCTTGAAATAAAGCCCTCCCAGGAAAAAATATTCAAAAAAGCAGTGTGCGAGGAATCCATAGATTCTGTCCTGTCCTATATAAAGGATATTGATGAACTGGATGCCATGAAAGATGCTCTCGTGGCGCAAAACCTTACATTCAGCTTGTGTAACATACTGGACGAATCGCTTGCCTATCTGTCCGAAAGATACACAGGCCGCACCTATGATGCCGAAAAGCTGGCTTCGTTGCACAGTACGGTAGCAGACGCGGAGGATTTCGGAAAGATGTACCTGTTACTGGAGAGCATTACGGCGGATATGGATGAGGAAGATTTTGACAGGTTTGCTAAAGAACTATGTGACGGATTCCTTTGTGCATGGAAGCCTTTCTGGGGTACTGAGGAATACAAAGCTGCAGCTGATAATGTCCTGTGTTCAGGGATAATTTCGGCTGAATGCGAATATCATAAA
This sequence comes from Methanolobus sp., assembly GCA_033549165.1. Lineage (GTDB taxonomy): Archaea > Halobacteriota > Methanosarcinia > Methanosarcinales > Methanosarcinaceae > Methanolobus. Next base: position 16,182 of record JAWSUM010000042.1, on the reverse strand, counting down.
AACCAGCAGTAAAAATGGCAGTGAAAGTGAAAAAGTAGTGAAAAAGGATGTATTTCTCAGAAAGAAAAAAACGATACCTGCCAAAAAGCAGGTATTGAAAACCCTTATCTGTTCCGAATGCGTCTCCCGGACAACCACAATGCCACGGCGATCACTGCCAGCAAGGTGAATGCCACCCCGGTGAACGGAATTCCCTGGGCTTCTTCTACTTCGAAGGTGCCATTGAGTGTACCTATGCTCACATTGTAAGTCCCGACCTCTTCCCCGGTCACAGTGAACTCAACCGACTGGTTCGCTCCGGGGTCAAGGCTGATACTTTCATTGGCGGTGACTTCTCCGTTTACCATGAGTTCCACGGTCTCTTCTCCGGTTTCGGTACCCGTGTTCTCAACATTTGCAGTTATTGTCACTTCATTCCCTGTCTCTATCAGGATCGGTTCAATGCTGAGATCAGAATACACAAATCTGGCCCCCGATTCCTGAACTTCGATGTTCAGTTCGGCCGGGAGGTATTCATCCGAAGAGGTTGTCAGTTTGTGGACACCCGGGTCCCGGGTTGTATAGGTAACAACGCCTTCACCGTCCGTGGTGCCAATGCTTCTGCCATCGTAGAGCACTTCGACGCCTTCCACCGGATCACTGTTAATGAGGGTGACCACTGAAACATTGATGGTATCTCCTTCGGTTATGGTTTCAGGTGATACCTCGATGGCAAGTCTCCTGCTGACATCCTCAGGGGATATCACATCAACTTCGACACTTCCCCGGGCAAAGCCTTCCTTTTCGGCTGTTACCGTAAAGGTGCCGGCTTCTTCGGGTGCATATTCCAGAGTCCCATCCTCGGAAGTCTCTCCTATATCGACATCTCCGAACATGACCGTAGCGTTAGCCACTGCAGCACCCCTTGAGGTAACCTCTATTGTCACTGTATCGTTCTGCTCGATCGCCCTGGGAATGTCAATTTCCAGGGGCTCGGTAGCTGCAGTCGTGATCTCGACGAACGGATAATATCTAACTGTGTTGGAATCTGCGACCTTGAAGGCGATATCCTCTGTGACATCTACGGTATCATCCCTTGAAAGTGATATGGAATCTTCATTTTCCATGGTAATCCCTGCAGATGAGAAGGAGGTAACTTCCATTTCCCCGAAGCTGTCCCCTGACTGTACTTCTACATAATCTTCTGATATCTGGAAAATACCCTCTATGAACACCGCATTTGTCTCGGTTCCCCTGAATATGTCCTGGAAATGCACGACAATGATAGCAAGGTCATCGGTATCGCCCACATCTGTCTCGTAGACGTAATCTCCTCCTCCTGATATTACACCTGTGTCAACCTCGTCCCCATCCTTTTCAAGTGACACAAGCACGGAGTCACCTTCAAGGTCAACTTCCTCGACGATCAGTTCATATCCGTTCTCAAGTACGAGCCTCGAGCCTGAGAACAGGGAAGTTTCCATGTCACTGTCGATAAGGACCTCCGAGAGCTGTCCGCCTGAAAGCAGGCTGTCCTCTTCTGCAAACGCTGTGTCGTTGGAGTATCCTGCAAAATACTTCTCAGCCAGGAAACCGATAACATTGAACGTACCCCAGTCATTGTACTCGAAGCTTACCTGTTGCGGTTCGCTCCTGTAGACCAGGCTGCCCTCGGGTATGTTTCTCCCGTTGAGTTCGGTGATCTCAAGTGTTTCGGTGCCAACGCCTTCATCAATGTTATAGTAGAAACCTGCGAAGTTCAGAGGGGTCCATGTGAAGGCCTCATCCTCGACAACAGTTCCCCTGAGCTCATAGGTGCCGGGTTCGGATATATCCAGTTCGGGCCCGAATCTCAGTATATCGTCGTCTCCAACAACAAACCTCAGGTCACCCATTATGTTGACGGTGTTTCCCCTGTTAAGTGATATACTGTCCGAGTTCTGCATAGTGATCTCGTTCGAGCTGACAGTATCAACTTCCATCCTGCCGAAATCGTCACCTGATTCTACCTCAACGAAATCCTCCGAGATCTGGAATATACCTTCTACGAACACTGCGTTTGTCTCCGTTCCCCTGAAGATATCATTGAAATGTACAATGATCACAGGTACGTCTTCCTGGGAACCGAGGTCCATCTCATAAACATAATCGTCGTTTCCCGAAACAATGCCTGTGTCGACCTCGTCACCATTTCTCTCCAGGCTGACCAGCACACTGTTCCCGTCAAGGTCCACTTCCTCGATATTTAGCTCATAGCCTTCTTCAAGCACGATAGACGAACCTGAGAAAACCGAAAGTTCGTCATCAGTATCCAGCAGGATCTCTGAGAGTTCTCCGTTGGACATCATGCTTATCGTATCACCGTCCGTAAACTCGGTACTGTTCGTATAGGCTGCAAAATATCTGTTTGCCATGAATCCGATCGTTTCGTAGGAACCCCAGTCATTGTGCTCAAAGTCAGTCTCTATTGGGACCGTGACATACTCCAGGTCTCCATCCTGAATTGACCTGTCACTGTAGCTTTGCAGCGTCACGGTCAAAGTTTCAGATCCTTCGCCTGAGTCCAGATCATAATAAAAACCAGGATAACTCTGAGCTGTCCATGTATATTCCAGGGACACATTCGAATCAGCTGCCCAAATTCTGTTACCTGTACTGTTGTCCTGAGCAACGGCTGTGGTTGACAGAACAACAATTGACAACAGGAATACACTTGCCAGTAAGGCAAGATAAGTATTTTTATCCATATTTAACCCCTACCTCATTATAGTTTGTTACAACAAATTTATTTATGCCAGGTCAAGGTATATCAATCTTCTTCATGTTTAAATAACTGTAGTCATGTTTCGGAACGAGTTTCGAGAACAGAGGAATGCTTCATATATCAGGCCTGAACAATTTGTTTATGTCTCTGATCAGATCTGACCGGGTGACAATTATCAGTTCGTCATCTTCCATTAACCTCGGCTCCTTCTTTGCGAGCAAAAAATCGTTATTGCGGTAGAGGCCGATAAATGCACTTTCTTCTGGCAGTGATATTTCGGACATTTTCACTCCGTCGAAGTTACCCTTGATGATCACGCTCATAAATCTGACATCCGAACGTATAAGACTGCTGAGTTCCATGGTATTGACCCCTCTCAATACATCAAAGATTATCTCCGAAGAGATGTTAGAGGGGTTCATGATATAATAAAAACCCAGTTTTTTGGCAACTTCCATGAACTGTTTATCATCTGTGACGATGATCACTTTGCCGACGTTTGCTTCCCTGGCTATCAATCCTATTAATATATTGTTCTGATCGTTGTCCGTACATGCAATGACAGCATCTGCCTTATCGATCCCGGCCTTTTCCAGTATGTCGGGTCTGGTCCCCTCGGCATTGATGACTGTACAGTCAAGTGTTTCTGCAATCTCATTTGCAATCGCAGTATCTCTTTCGATATATATTATTTCATGACCTCTGGGAATGAGATCTTCAGCCAGATTCTGTCCCAGAGCGGTTGCACCCACGATCACTAGTCTCATTTGATCTCTCTCCCTCTTCTCCTTGTTATCCAGGTCCCAGGCATTATTAATATCAGCAGCGGTATTATTTCTATCCTTCCAAGAAGCATATCTGAACAGAGCACTAATTTCAGGATGTCCGGCATAGCTGCACCGGTAATGCCCGATGAAAGGCCAACTGTTCCGATCGCACTCGAAACTTCAAATATGGCGTCTGCAGAACCTATACCAAAAAGCATGAAGATATAGGATGAGAATATCAGGAAACCGACATATAGAGAACAAAAGGCTATTATATTGTTAATTTCCGCTTCCCTGACCACATTTTTGCCCACTTTGAGCGGAGTTATTACTTCTAAAGGAAGGAATATCCTCATGAAGACTATCTTTATCAGCTTTGCAAGCACTATCAGCCTAAGTATCTTGATACCACCTGCTGTGGAGCCGGTACTCCCGCCGATCCACATCAGGACGGTGATCACCCATTTGGAAGCGTCGGAATAAAGGGATATATCGTTGGTCGAGAATCCGGAAGTAGTCACAGCCGAAACCGCAAGGAAGAGTACATCCGGGGATGTCCTGTAAGGATCTCCGTTCTCTATCGCGGTATACCAGAGTACGAAAAAGCCTATCAGGCATGTAAGCAGAAGCCATTGCAACTCACTGTTCCTCAGTAATTTTTCAGGTTTGCCGGCATATTTCAGGTATAGCCCAAAACTGACCGCACCCATAAGGGATGCGATGCTGATCGTAAAAAGTACCAGCGGAGTCTCAAAACCACCTATGCTATTTGCTCTTGTGGAGAAACCTCCTGTGGACACACTGCTGAAGGCATGGCATATGGCATCGAACCAGGACATGCCGCTAAGCAGGAAAAGGACAATTGCAATTACAGTAATAAATATGTAGACCGCTCCGAGCAGTCTGGTAGTTTTGATCACATTCGGGATCATCTTGATCTGCGCGTATTGCGCCTTGTAGATCCTGAACGCTGCAGTACCCGGGTGAACAAGGACAGAGACCACTATTATTATGATCCCTATGCCCCCGATCCACTGTGACCACGAACGTGCAAAAAGAAAGATCAGGCCCGAATCTGCAGGTGCGACGCTCAGTCCTGTAGTTGTGACTGCCGAAACACTTTCAAAAAAAGCATCGATGAAAAGCATATTATTCGAGATAGACATCGGTATAGCACTGATAAAAGAGGATATGGGGAAGATAAGTGCTGAAACAACTATAGCATCCTTTACTTCGAGTTCATATTCAGGCAGTATCCGGTACAGCGTAAAGCCTGATACCAGTGTCAGCGCCGAAGTAGTGCCATAGATCATGGCTGCATAGTTATCCCTGAGAAAGAGTGCTGCGATCGCAGGTACCAATAGTATCAGGGAAAAAGATATCAGGAAATAGCCCAGATATTTTATTATCGCATATGGATTTACAGGCGATACCAGTTCATACACGCCTATATCTATGTTTCATCATGCTTAAAACAGTTTCATAAAAATAATATTCAAGACTGATATTTTATTAAAATGCTGTTCCAATTCCGATTAAAAATGTATTAATATACTGTCCAGCCATTTATTATTACATGACCTGATACAAGGTTTTGTGGAGTGACCAATATGTCAGGAGGTGCAGGGGTCATATGTATGAACTTAACAGGGTTCTGAAAAGGGAAAAGATCGCTTATTTCTCAATGGAGATCGGACTGAAAAATGAAATTCCTACCTATAGTGGTGGACTTGGTATACTGGCAGGGGATGTTATAAGGGCCAGCGGCGATCTCAGCTTACCGCTGGTAGGCGTTACACTGCTTAGCAGAAAAGGCTACTTTAAACAGAGGATAGATGTTAATGGCAGGCAGTCGGAAGATGTGCAGGATTGGTCCCCTGCTGATTACATGAAACTCCTGCCGGTGGAAATAACTGTTCGTATACAGCAACGGGATGTTAGGGTCAGGGCATGGTTGTATGAGCACAAGAGCCTGACCCGGGAGATCATACCTGTGATCTTACTGGATACGGATGTTGATGGCAACTCTCCTGAAGATCGAAAGATAACCAGTTATCTGTACGGAGGTGATAGCAGATACAGGTTCAAGCAGGAAATGGTGCTTGGCATAGGTGGAGTGAGGATGCTTGATGAACTGGGATTCAGAATGAGCAAGTACCATATGAATGAAGGCCATTCAAGTCTATTGACAGTTGAGCTTCTCCGCAGGAATGGAAATGATCAGAATAAGGTAAAGGAGCTATGCGTATTCACCACCCATACACCTGTTGCCAGCGGACATGATACATTTTCCCATGAACTGGTCAGGGAAATGATCGATGGGGAAGAGGAGCTTGACATACTCATTAAGTATGGAGGGGAGAGTGAGCTTAACATGACCTTGCTGGCCCTGAACCTGTCAAATTACATAAACGGGGTGGCTAAAAGGCACAGGGAGATATCGGAAAAGATGTTTCCTGGCTATGTGTTCAAATCTATAACGAACGGTGTGCATTCCTATACGTGGGTCTGCTTCCATTTCAGGGAACTTTATGACAGGTACATACCCGGCTGGGCAAATGAGCCCGAACTGCTGGTCAGGGTGAAAAGTATACCAAATGATGAGATATGGCAGGCTCATAAGAATGCTAAAAAAGAGCTGATAGATCTTGTCAATAGAAAAGAAGGGATTGGAATGGACCATGATACCCTTACTATCGGTTTTGCAAGACGGATGACGGAATATAAGAGACCTGCATTTATTTTCTCCGATCTGGAGAGGCTCAGGGAGGTTAATGATAGGGGCAATATACAATTGATATTTGCGGGCAAGGCTCATCCTGCCGATGAGCAGGGCAAGGAGATTATCGAAGAAATATTTGACTATATCAGGGAGCTCAAGGATACCATAAGAATAGCTTTTCTTGAAAACTATGATATGGACCTTGCGTTGAAAATGGTATCAGGTGTGGATGTATGGCTGAACACACCTAAAAGACCATTTGAAGCTTCAGGCACCAGCGGCATGAAAGCAGCTCATAACGGGGTTGTTAATTTCAGTGTGCCCGATGGCTGGTGGATAGAGGGTTGTGTTCCCGGAGTCACAGGTTATTCCATAGGTCCCAGGATAGATTCCAGAAAATCTGCTGAACAGATAGAAGAGATGGAACGTGATGATATCTACAATAAGCTTGAGTACAACATAGTGCCAAGATACTATGAAAGAAGGGATGAGTGGGTAACCATCATGAAGAACTCAGTAGAAATGATAGCTTACTACTTCAATTGTCACAGGATGATGCGCAGGTATGTGACAGAAGCCTATTTCTGAGATGTGTCCATCAAAGACATCTATCCTGGAAATATTTGTGAACGAAAAATAACGCCTTTAAGTATAGAAGAACGCCACTTTCTTATACCCACTCCCTTTTTAAGAAACCCTCATGCTTCACTTATCAGAACGCAGAATGTTTGACTTTTAAAACTTAAAACAATACAGTTTTTAAATAAAAACTTGAACATAATTCACCATCCTGGATCAATGTATTTAGTTTGTAGTTAATCAGTTATGTCAGTGAAACATCATTTTTGAGTTTTGGCTTTTGCTCGTGTTTTGCCGGGACATAAGGTTTCGAGTATTTCGCCTCAATACTTTCACGATGCAGAGTGTTGTATGTGCAGAAAGGTATGACCTTTCCATCAGGCGTTGCATAATGGATGCCACATCGCTGTATCCTTTCAACATCGAAATTGTACATGTCCTGAAAATGCATCGCTCCCAGGAAAAGGCTTTCTCTATGGAATTGTTGTACTACGCTTGATCCACCTTCTCTTAAAACGTTAAGCAACATTTTTGTGACGTTGACACAATCTGGCTCTTTTTTGGAATCAATGAAACCCGGTACTTTGCTAAGTACTTTCCCGATGACAAAAAGATTCCGGCTGTTATCATTAAGTTCCTGTGATGCTTCGTCTATCATTTCCATAAGACCCTCGACATCCACGAAGTCCGTTATAGGAACAATTCTGTCATTGTCTACAAAAAGATATGTTGCAGCTCCACAATGGGGATGTACTGTCATCTCTGGCAAGGCTTTGTGACGTGCCTTTGCAAGGAACTGTGATATAGGTACCACGAAAGGTACGGGATACCAGGCGTCTCTGGGTATTTCACCTCCGGTCTGTTCTTCCGCGAGTTTTGCCAGGTCAGGTATGGTAATCCTGTTCTTTTCCCTTTCTTCCTGGCATATTCGTCCGGTGAAAGAGACCGGCTGGAAATTCACACCTTTGACAACATCCCTGTTTTTTGCGGCAAACCTGATTATATCTCCTACCTGATGGTCATTGATATCTTTTGCAAGTGTGGGTACAAGTGTAATGCTACGCAATCCTGCTTTTCGGGCGTTATCAATCGCTTTTAGTTTCAAGGGTAAGGCGTCGAACCCTCTCATCCTGATATAAGGTTCCGGAGACATCCCGTCAAATTGCAGATATAATGTTTGCATTCCTGCTTCTACGAGCTTTTCTCCGTAGGCAACGCTCTGTGCGAATTTGATGCCGTTGGAGGCTACCTGTATCTGTACAAAACCAAAGTCTTTGGCCATTTTGACAAGTTCATGAAGATCCTCACGAACTGTTGGTTCGCCTCCTGAGAACTGTATGGAACAGCAGGGCACAGGCTTCTGGCTCCTGAGCATTGTCATCATATCGTATATTTGAACTTTACTTGGTTCGTATATTCTGCCTGATGACCTGGCATTTGCAAAACAGACCGGGCAGGACATATTGCACCTGTTTGTGACATCGATGTTTGCAAGGATGGTAGTTGTCCGGTGAGAGATACATAAGCCACATTGGAAAGGACAATCGGAATTGAAACTGATATTCGGGTTTAAAAGTCCGGAACCGACATGTGCGAAACGCTCGAATTTCTCGAACATTTTTGCATCTGACCAGTAGATCTCCCGGAAACTACCGTGGTCACCACAGTTTTTTTCCATTATCATTTTGCCATCTTCTTCAAAAAGAGTAGCTTCGATCAAATGCCCGCATTTAGGGCATACCGAATAAGTATGCTTCAGACAAAACCCCCACTATTAACTTATCCAACCCCGGATATAGTAAAACGTTGGAGGTAATCTTATATATCTTTTTTCAAAACATTTCTTCGAGAAGAATATGACTGTTCAAACTATTACTAACATATCATGGTCTAAGAAAAGATATTCTAGTTATCTAAAGTCTTAAGATTACTTTCTCAACATGATTTCATATGAGTATATATATAAACACTTACACAGTGTTCATTGCGGGAGAGGATCAAGGAAAGAATACCAAAGGGCGGCATCATTGGTATAAACATGTATTGTACCAGCAAACAGCTTATGCATGTGTATATCCTTCAATCCTAACTATAACTTTCTGCGGTTTTACTAATAGTGCTTGTTCTCTCTCGCAAAATCAATGCGCTTCATTTATTAAAAGATATGAAAACCTGTTTTCCGTGAAACTCTCATTCAGGGGTACACGTTTGACCCATATTGATCCGAATATGGCCTGGCTATAGCCTTCTATATCTGTTTTTTACCTGTTGCTCTTCTCCGCTTGCACCCATATATATAAAGAATGCTATCAAAATGAGCCAGAAGCTGCTGAACAGGCCAATTATACCTAATATAAAAGCAAAGACCTTGCCGATCAAAGCAGCTTTTTCCGTGGCTTCCACAAAACCCATCCGCTGTGCAAAAAAGGCACGAAGGATACGTCCCCCATCCATGGGAAATGCAGGGATGAGATTGAACAGGCCCAATAAAATGTTTATGTAACCCAGGATAAAGATCATTAAGAATAAAGGACCTCCTGCCGTGGTGGACGTAGTGGGATTGAAGAGATAATTGAGCAACAGTAGCAAGATCCCGATAACAATACTTGAAAAGGGTCCTACAAAAGCCATTTTTGCTTCGCTTGAAGGGTCGTGTAGTTCTTCTTCCATGGCTGAGACACCACCTATGAGGTAAAGTGTTATCTCACTGATGCTCCCGCCATACCTTAAACTAAAATAAGAATGAGCCAGTTCATGTATCAATACGGAAATAAAAAGAAGAATAGCTGTTACCAGTGAAAGTGAATATTTCAGTAATCCCGGTTCTATTCCCGCAAAGCCGAAGGGTTCAGGTTGTATGGCAAAGATCCATGCAAAAAAAGGTAACACTAGCAAAAAAGAAATGTGTATCTTTATAGGTATGCCAATTATCTTTGCGATCTGAAGTGAATTTTCCATTGAACTCTTCCTTTTTCTAAGACTTTCTACTTCCCCATTGATCCGATGAAAAGACTTTCAGGTCAGTGTCCTCAGGTGTGGCAGTACTTCATTTCCGTAATTTCTGATAAACTCCAGTTCATCAGGGCCCGCATAATGGAAATAAAGATGAGTGAACCCTGCATCCAGGAACTTTTGTGCATACCTGATATGTTCTTCTGGGTCAGGGGAAATGCATGCTTTTTGCCTGATTATATCATCACCTATCACCGATCCATTATCTGCTGACATTTCCGGTGTATAGATATTGTTCAGGTACAATGCAGGTACCATGGAACCTGCCCAATATCTATGGATGTTTTTCATGGACTCTTCAAGTTTCTCCCCGTAAGCAACATTCAGTTCAACTGCTTTGGGCATACTCTCGATTTTTTTTCCAGCCCTCTTTGCTCCGTTTTTGAAGTTCTCCAGTATTTGTCTGTAAGTTTTCATCCCGGACCCTCCGACGGTCAGCAGTCCGTCTCCGTAATATCCGGCGAATTGGGCACTTTCAGGGACTAGAGAGGAGAAATAGATCGGAATATCTTCTTTTGGCAAAGTATAGATCTTTGCTCCCCTAGTACAGTAATAATTTCCTTCAAAATTCACCTTTCCTCCTGTCCACAGTTGGCGTATTAGCTTTACTGCCTCCAGAAGCATATCCTGACGTTCATCGAACTCTGGCCATTCGCAGGTAACCGGATATTCGTTCAGTGCTTCTCCTGTCCCGACTGCCAGGTAAGTACGACCGCCAGCAAGGGATGAAACAGTTGCTGCTGCCTGGGCTACTACAGCAGGATTGTATCTGAGAATCGGACAGGTAAGTCCGGTCCCAAGCTCTATTTTCTTGGTGCTGGCTGCTGCAGCTCCAAGCCATGTCCACGTAAAGCACGCCTGTCCTTCCTCACTCCAGGGATGAAAATGATCACTCACATCAATACTATCAAATCCGCTTTTCTCAGCAGCTACGACTTGTCTTAGCATCTCTGAAGGTGTGTACTGTTCCGGTGCTATTTTAAAACCTAACTTAAGCAAAGCTATTTCCCCACTGATACTATGCCCGATTCCTACGTTTATATTGAAGTCTACGGTATTTAAGACTTAAGCAAACTTGAATAAGGAATAATAGGTCCGCATAACTGCGAATAACAGATAGTGGTGAGAATCTATCCAGTGCAGGCTGCATCTTCCAATTGTGGTCCGAAGTGCCTGTCAGGATTATCTGCAAACGGTTAAGTACTGTTAAGTGAGAATCCAATATGATAAAGGGTGGGTATGTACTATGGGTATACTTGAAACATCCTGGGGATTATTGGTACTGATCTCCGAGATATGGGTCATATACGATCTGTTCACGTATAACAGGTCTATGAGTGCCATAATGAAGTTAGTATGGGTCATAATTGTTCTGATACTGGGAATAATAGGCGTAATACTCTACTATTTCTTAGGGAGAAGGAGATGATATTCACAATCCGGGCAGAACAATGAGCATTCACGGCCATGGTTTTCGCAGGGTAGATATTTCCCTGTCTTAGAAACTTTCTGCAGATATGGGCGATAAATCTTCTATCACCAGTGAGATCTGGCGCCAGCTGATACATATATTTACAGGTCTCGTTTTTATCCTCCTTATCTTTTTATCGGGACCTTATGCGCCTTTAGTGTTTGCATTTCTGCTGGCCGCAGCAGTGTTGTTCTCAGTTGTTATCAAGAGATCATCGATACCTGAAAAAGCGCCTGGTCCATTCCCCGGAATTGAAAGACCCGATAAACAAAAAGTAAAACTCCAGGGGACTATACTCTTACTCTCAGGAGTACTTGTCGTTTTATTTCTTTTCCCGGGGAACATTGTTTACGCTTCTGTTGCTATAGTATCTTTGGGAGATTCTGTTGCAACCATAATAGGCACATTGATCGGAAGGCATGAATTACCATATTCCGAAAAGAAGACCCTGGAAGGAACACTTAGCGGATGGGCAGCTGCTTTTGTAGGGGCCCTGCTGTTCGTAACTCCCTTTCAGGCATTGATAGGGTCAGCCGGAGGTATGCTCATTGAGAGTCTGATCAGCCTGCAGACTGTGAGAATAGAAAGTATGAGAGGATTGGTCAGGTTCTTTTTTAATGATAATTTTCTGATTCCTGTATTCTCATCGATCCTGATGCTGTTTGCCAGCATATGAAATAAAGCTTAGTGTAAAGGCGGCTGAGTGTAGGTCAATCCCAGTAGAGGTTCAGACGACCGGGCCCGTTAATGGACCTATGTAGTAGTTCCATGCCAAAAGTGAAATAAGACCCAGAATTGTGATCAGAATAAAGTAGTAAACAATCTTTTGGAAAAGTCGGTCAGCACCAATCAGTTTAATGTATAACGGTTTGGACAATGTACTGATGATCCCTGCAAGGACAGCTGTCTCAGCTGCCGTATGATATGAAATTTCCCCGGAGATGGCAAGGGAAGCCATAGACGCGGCCACCGCCGAACTACTTGCAATGCCCCCGATAGCAGTTGCATAGGTTCCAAGGGGACCGCCAATAGAACTGGTAATATTTGCTATGGTCAGTATTATGGTAAAAAGGACACCGAACTTCAGGGCTGGTACGATCGCAAAAGGAGACTTAAGCTCTATAGTTTCTTCAACAAGTGGTATATCTTTCTTCCGCCGGACAAGCAAAAATGTCGCTATGGACATTATCAGGAAAGGGGGGACCATCAAAAGAGCCATTCTTCCTGAAGTTTCTATCAGAAACGCAATTATAATGTCCCTGATCGCCATAGAGATAACAGTCAATAGTGAACCCATGTAAACATGGTCGATAAGTGAGGGTTTTCTTTTGGAGATATTCGAAAGGGAAATTGTTGTAGCTACACTGCTGGCCAATCCTCCCAAAAGACCGGAATATGCAATTCCTCCCTTTGTCCCCATTTTTTTCAGTAGCACATAGCTGACAAAGCTGACCGAAGATACAAGCACCACGATCAATATCACTGATTTCAGGCTAACGATGCCATAGACAGGCTCTTCCGGTACGATAGGATAGAATATAAAAGCGAGGGCAATGAACTGCAATGCATCAATAATGTCCCTTTCAGAGAGACTTCCTGCCAGTGAATGAAGTGGTTTTTTCTCGATCAGGAGGAATGTTATGATCACAGCAACAATTATGGCGATCTGGAAAAATCCCTCTGCTACCACTATTCCAAGCAGATATGTGGAAAAAAGGGCCACTGAGGTAGTAAGGCCCGATCTCCCCTGTACGATGCTCACTTCATATACAAGAAAGATGCAACTGATAGCAATGAATATAGTGCTGATGAAGAGGATCGCATATCCTATGTAATCTGCCAGGAAAGCGGAAACAGTTCCCAGGATGCAGGTGATCGTAAAGGTCCTGACCCCTGCGAAGACCTTCTTATCCGACCTCCAGCTTTCCCTTTCAAGTCCTATAAGGACGCCTATCAACAGTGAAAGACCAATTTTCTGCAAGGTCTCGAATAGAAAAGGGTCCAGGCCAAAGGTTGTTGCGGTAATTATCATATCTTCATATTGCTCTTTGTCATATACCTCAAATGTTTTTTGGAAAGGTACAAAACCAGGTTAATATGCATGTTTTTCTCGAATTCCGGCATTTAGGATCGTGTCATTTAGAACAAATATAGGCTCGTACCTGAAAGCAGATAAGTATTTCCTGTCTTTATTGGAAATGATTATATAGTCTATGCCAAAACACTAACTGGGGAATTTTGTTCGTGGGTATGGATGATAATGGTCTTTCTAGCGATGAGACCCTGCAAAATAAGGTCGAAGAACAGAAAGGCATTATACCCGGAAAAAAGCTTTTCGGAACATTCGAAGGTGTTTTTGTTCCGACACTCCTGACGATCCTTGGTGTTATCATGTACCTGAGAGAAGGGTGGGTTGTCGGTAATGCAGGTCTTCTCGGAGCCTGGCTGATAATACTGATCTCTTTCAGTATCACTCTTGCCACGGGACTCTCCCTATCCTCTATCACTACGAACATCAGGATAGGTGCAGGGGGCGCCTTCTCTATTATCTCCCAATCACTTGGCCTTGAGGTTGGAGGCAGTATCGGAATCCCGCTCTATCTTTCCCAGACCCTCGCCGTCGCAATGTACATATTCGGTTTTCGTGCCGGTTGGCTGTGGTTATTTCCGGAACATCCGGCTATCGCTGTAGATTTCGCGGTTTTTGGCATACTTTTTGTTGTTGCCTATATAAGCGCATCCCTGGCGTTCAGGATCCAGTACGTGATCCTTGCCATCATCATCTTTTCGTTCATCTCTATTATCTGGGCTGCTTACTCGGGTTCTATGCAGGAGCCCATTACATGGTGGGGATCATTTCCAGGTTCTCCTGAGAATGGTTTTTCCGGAATAGGTTTCTGGGGTGTCTTTGCTGTGTTCTTCCCGGCAGCCACAGGCATAATGGCTGGTGCGAACATGTCGGGAGAGCTTAAAGATCCCCGCAAGAGCATTCCCCTGGGTACGCTTTCAGCCATCATTATCAGTCTTGCTATCTATATGATTCTGGCTTTCTGGCTTGCCGTTTCCGCAACTAACGAAGAGCTGGTTACCAACTATACGATCATGGCAGAAAAGGCTGCATGGGGTCAGCTGATTGTTGCAGGCCTGCTGGGAGCCACGTTCTCATCGGCCCTTGTATCCATTGTGGGTGCACCACGTATCCTGCAGGCTCTCGGAGATCACAAAATACTTCCCCGGGGTGAATGGCTGGCAAAGAGATCAAGATCTGGAGAACCAAGGAATGCAATGATACTGACGGGGGTCATAGTTTTCCTGGCACTGATGCTGCGAGACCTCAATGCTATTGCTCCCCTGATCTCCATGTTCTTCCTGATCACCTATGCAATGATCAATATAGTCGTGCTGATTGAACAGAACTTACAACTGGTGAGCTTCAGGCCTCTTTTCAGGATCCCAAGGGCAGTTTCTTTTTTAGGGGCCGGTGGCAGTGTCTTTGTGATGTTCATAATCAATCCCGTATTCAGCCTGTTTGCGGTCATAATCGTGTTAGTCATACATGCCCATCTGCTCCAGAAGCATCTTAAGGCACCTTTCGGGGATGTGCGCAGCGGTCTTTTCGTAGCCATTGCTGAGTGGGCTGCAAAGCAAAGTAACAAGATGGCTCCTTCGAATGAAAGGACCTGGAAGGCAAATCTACTGGTGCCTGTGGAGGATCCGACTATACTGACTGGTGCTTTCAATTTCCTCAAAGATATCACCTATCCCAAGGGTTCTGTTAAGATGCTTGGGCTGGCAGGAAAGGTCGATGAGAAAAAGCTTACATTTAGTCTTATAGACCTGACCAACTCATTCAGGAAGGAAGGAGTATTCTCGTCATGGACGATAATCGATACGGAGATGTTCGAACAGAACCTTGTGGCAGGAATGGAGGCGCTGGGAGGTTCGTTCTTCAGGCCAAGGGTGTTGTTCATTAATATGAATAGCTTTGATGGCCAGGATGATAAGATAAAGACTGTGATACAGAAAGCCTCAGAGCGCAATATTGGTGTACTGCTGCTGGCTGTCCATCGGAATGCTGTCTTCGGGAGGATGGATTCCATCAATATGTGGATCGATGACCGCAGTCCGGACTGGGACATCAGCATGGATCTTGGCAATCAGGATCTGGAAATTCTCATATCCTATAAACTTAAAAAGAACTGGAAGGCATCGTTGAGGATGCTTACCAATGTAAATGAACAGTATAATGTTTATAAGGCCCGGGAATACCTGGAGAACCTGGCTGAGATCGCAAGGATACCGAATGTCACCAGCAAAGTAATGCTTGGTGATATGAGCTCCAATATTTCCAAAGCTCCGCATGCCTCGCTCAATGTATTCAGTCTGGATCCGGAACCTGACTTCGATCTCATCCGCAGGATGGTCGAACAGATCGGTTCCACATGTCTTTTCGCACTTGATTCGGGTGAAGAGAACGCTTTTGCGTAGTTTCTCTGATTTCATTTTCTATATTTTATCCGCAAAAAAAAGTGGATTCAATATGCAAAGGCATTTTTTGTTAACACGATAAAGTATAAGAACGATAATTGACAAATTCTTAAAAGGGAGTGATCAACAAATGTTGGAATGGATCATCAGGGTCTTAGTAGCTCTGATCATCATTGTGGTATTGTGGCAGATTCTCACGTACCTGCTTTAAAATGGCATCGTTTGGCACAAGACAATATCCTTTTACCGGAGGATATGCGTGGTTGGGACATTCCGGTAAACACATGGAGGAACATTAAAAAGAAAGAATATCTAAACTTAAGAATCGTTACAGCATTATCTCATTTTTAGGATAAAGAAAGGGCTAATCCCCGCCTTTTCAAAGGTGGGATACAGCCCG
>JAWSUM010000041.1:0-22478 GCA_033549165.1 Methanolobus sp. | reverse complement strand
GAATACATCAAGACTAAGAACACTATTATTACTTTTGACTGTCAAAGTTGGGTTAAAAATCAAAATCAAATCCCTTCCCTCACAACATCCGCACTTTCCTCGAAAACATCTTCGCGAATGAACACATTATCGTACACCAACGCTGCAACGATGCCACCTATTATCGGACCTATCCAGTAGACCAGATGATCGGTCCAGTAACCTGCGATCAGCGCCGGACCGAATGATCTTGCCGGGTTCATTGATGCGCCTGTTACGGGTCCGCCGAAAAGGATGGCGATAAGAACAAAAGCACCGATGGCAAAACCTGCCAGACCGGGCGGGGACCTGCTGTCAACGGCAACGCCATAGATCGTGAATACCAGCAGGAATGTGAGAATTGCCTCAACGAGTATTCCTGTTTCAGGTCCGACATTTGCTCCGAGGCTTGTTGCTCCCAGATTTACACTGCTCATGGCAGACGGGAACATCTCCATGAGCATAATGCTTGCGACACAGGCTCCTGAAACCTGTGATATGATATAGGCAAGACAATCCTCTGAACCTATCTTCCCGGTCGCTGCCATCGCTATGGTTACAGCAGGATTGATGTGGGCGCCTGAGATATGGCCGATCGCATATATCATCACCATCACAGTGATACCGGTGGCTATCGCCATGCCGGTCAGGCCAAGGGAACCATGGGACAGGTGATCGACAGCATTCGAACCTGCGGCTATGAACACAAGAGCAAACGTTCCCACAAATTCAGCTATATATTTGTGGAACGGACCTGACATGTTTCAACCTTAGTTACCGGTCCACCTTTCGATATCCCCTATCCTCTGGTCCGCGCAGGCGCCGCATGCACAAGACTCATCGATAATTGAGGTTATGTCCCTTGTCCTGTAACGGATAAGAGGCATGCATTTTCGTCTGAGTGTGGTGACCACCAGCTCTCCTTTCTCATCGGGTGGCAGTATCTTCCCGGTCTTAGGGTCGATGACCTCTACAAGGAAATCCGGGTTGTTCAGGTGGAACCCGTTCTGGTGCTCGCATTCGATGGCATTTGCAAGTCCCAGTTCGGTCATTCCCCACTGTCGCAGGGTCCTGCATCCCCACACATTCTCGATCTCTTTCCTCATCTCCGGGGTCAGGGGCTCAGATGAACAGATTATCCTCTTGATTCCAAGCTCCCCCGGCTTTACAAGCTCACGGGCCTGCTTCGACAGATCATAAAGGAAGGACGAAGTGCCTATGATCATTGTTGTGCCGGCTTCCCTTATTGTTTTGATCTGCTCGTGGGCATCAATGGAGTCATTGATCACAGAACGGAAGCCTGCAAGGTCACATGCCTTGCTCAGCACAAGTCCCGGATCCCAGGTGGCAGTTATCGTAGGGTACATTATCTGCAGGGTATCATCTTTTGAATCCATTCCCGCCATCTTCAGTCCGGAAATGACCGAGTCCACGATCTCCAGAAGTTCTCCCTGGGTGTAGGCCATCCGCTTGAGCATGTTTGTGGTTCCCGAGCTTGTGAATTCACGGGCGATATCCTTCCTTGAGACACACAGGAAATGATAGGGTTTGCTGGCTAACTCTTTCTGCTCGGTCAGCGGGATTCTTCCAAGGTCCTCATAGGTTCTGATATCCGACGAGTCGATATCCAGATCTGAATACAGGTCCCTGTAGTAAGGACTATTCTCCAGTACATATATGAGAATCTCCCTGAACTTGAAAAGTTTGTATTCTTTGATGGTGTCCCTGTCTATTTCCTTGTGGCCGACGAGTTCTTTCAGTTCTTTGTTGTTGTTTATGTCGTTCCTGATCTTGGCCAGACCCCACTGTTCCAGAGGGTTTCCGTTCCGGGGTTCTATCTTTCTGGATTCGAGTTTTCTTTTTGCTATGCTCATGCGGATGGATGTATTGATCTTTGAGGGAAGACTCATTCTACGCCTCCTGGTCTATGTAAGATTTGTAAAGTTTCGCTTTTTGGGAATAGATGAATAAAAAGAAAAATAATAGTGTTAAGCGACGTTCCTGTAAAGGAAGTCGCCGTTGCAGCTGGTCATATTGTAATTGCAGAACGGGATGAACCTGCCGTCACGTGTCACAACATGTATGCAGCAGTTCTCGACGCGGTCCTGCTCATATGACCAGACATCCTGGAACGCCATTGTGGATATCGTAAGATAGTTGTTCTTGCTCATTTCGATAAAATCAGCCCAGCCTCCCAGACTGGGTTTTGATTTTCCAAGGACTTCTGTGAGTGGCTTCTCGCAACATGAGCCTTTTACTGTGATGTCACTGAGAGGTTTTTCGCAGCAGGAGCTTTTGATAAGCAGGTCACCGCAGGATGGCTTTGCTTTCTCATCCTTTTTTTGTTCAAGACCCTTCCATCTTCCCATGATGGATTTTTTGGTCTTGCTTGCGACATCGGAAGCTGATTTTACCGCTCCTAATGAGATATTTGTCAGTGGCAGGAAACCATGTTCATCAACAAGTGTAAGACACGTTGCACCGCAGTGTGCGTGGGGCATAAGGGATGGTGTGAAGTTGCTGACCTTCAGTCCGCCGCCGGTCTGCTCCTCTATGGCCTCAAGCAGTTCAAGTATAGTAATCCTGTTTTCCATCTCTTTCGGGGATCTGCCCGAATAGAACACAGGCTGGAAATGTACACCTCTGACAGTGGGAACATGGCTGGCTGCAAACTGTATGATTCTGCCGACCTCATGAAGGTTGTAGTTCTTTGCGACCAGTGGTACGAGAACAACTCCTATACCTGCCTTTGCACACCTGTTGATGACCTCTTTCTTCACATCTAAGAGATCTCTTCCTGTCCTCTGCCTGTAGATCTCATCCGTTACGCCATCAAATCCCAGATAAAGCGCATCTATCCCGGCAGCTGCTATCCTGTCAAAATATTCCTGGTCCCTGGCTATCCTGATGCCATTGGTGTTCAGCTCTATATGGTTGATTCCTACTTCCTTCCCCATTCTGATTATCTCAGGAAGGTCATCTCTCAGGGTTGGTTCTCCTCCTGATATCTGGATACAGGTCGGTTCGTTCTGGCATTTCTTGACCGTCTCGAACATCTTCCTGATGGTTTCCATATCAGGGTCAAGACTTGCATCCATTGAAGAATTTGCAAAACAGTAGGTGCATTTCATGTTGCATCTGTCAGTTACTTCGACAACTGCCAGACATGTATCCTGTTTATGAGAGGGACACAGGCCACAATCGAAGGGACATCCTTTTTCCGTGTCCGTCAGAGGTTCTTTGGCTTTTTCTCTGTCCACGTCGAAACATTCCCTCATACGGAGATAGTGATTTACATCCCTGGATACAAGGCTTGTAAAACTCCCGTGGTCGGCACACTCCTTCTTTATGTATACTCTGCCGTTTTCGACGTACTTGATGCCCTCGATTCTTTTAAGGCATTCAGGACACAGGCTCCGGACTGTTTCCATTTGTTCCATTATATCCCTCTCATCTGGTGTATCTAGGGGATTCCGAGAATTGTTCAGGCTCTCTTTTCTTCCAGGATCGATTCAGCGGTCTTCAGGGTCTTTGCCACACCGGCTGAAACGTAGAATTCATTGCATTTCGGGCATACAAGGCCGGGTCCAGGTCTTGTCACACCCATGTAGGTCATGTCTACGTTCCTCTCAAGTGCGATCTCACCGCACTTTGCACATGTCCAGTCGCTTGCGTCGTCACTTGCTACATCATGAAGCTCTCCGCCGGTGAGGCCGAGGATGTTCATCTTGTGGGCGTACACATCAACCAGCTCAGTAGGAGAGTAGACAGCATACATTGTCAGGTTGTCCGAAACACCCTTTGCAAGAACGAGGTCACCATCTCTTGCTTTTAGTTTTGTCCCGTTGGATTCTGCATTGTCGATTACTTCCTGGATCTCTTCCTTTTTGATACCGTTGTCTTTCAGTAAATTGTCCAGTTCTTCACTAATTTTTATATCCATGATTTAACCCTCTGTATTCTTATCAGTATAATTGCAAGTCTTTCCTCAGAACTTCTCATATTTTCCGAAATCCTTTGCAGCCCTTACCAGTGCATGGACGTTCACAGGCGGAGCGTTGGTCGGACATTCGCATGCAGTTCCTAAAATGAATCCTCTCGGACTGTCCTTTCCTGCAAGGACCTGCTGCCTGGCCTGCTCATATACCTGTGCAGGTGTGCCACGGTCTACGAGTTTTGTATCGACTGTTCCAAAGCAGGTACACCTGTCCCCAAAGGCTTCGACAAGCTTTGAGGTCGGGAAGATGTTCTGTCCGTCATATCCTATCTGGACGATTGTGAAAGGACTCATCGGAGCATCTGTCCACATCTTATAGTCATCAGTGTGGTTTCCGCAAAGGTGGTAGTATACACCAGGACCCGCACCTGCGTTCAGAACCTTCTTGACTGCACGGGAAACTGGCTTGTGGCTGAATCTCTTGATCTGCTCGACATCCATGAGGTCACCGCTGGCGATCACTGAACCGGTGATCATGACATTGGCACCGTATCTCTCTGCTGTTGCCCTGCAGGCATTTACCATGTGGTCACCTGCTTTTGTACAGAGCTTATCGACAACCTCTGGTTCTGTGATCATCCACATGAATACATCTTCGATAGCAGCCCAGTTGGTCGCTACCTCCATTGTACCTCCCAGCTGGGTGATCGGAGCGAACATCTTGGGATATTCGTTCAAAACAGTGTCCAGTGCCTTGTAGTGTGTTGTAAGGGTCGGACCCTTTACCAGCTCATCTGTGTCAAGGACTTCGAAGTTATCGACATCTTCAGGAGTCTTGATCGGACGTTTCGTGATACCTGGTGGAGAATTGGTCTGGATTTTTATCTCTGCTCCATAGTCCTGGCCCCAGTAGTCTGCATAGAGATAGTGGCCGACAGGAGTGACATCATAAAGTTCACAGGCAGCACATACCATCCTTACGGCTTCATCAGGGTTCTGATAGAAATATCCTGCATTTTTCCTGAACAAGGTTGCAGCATGGGACAAAATGATCGGGTCAACAATAACTCTGTCAGATGGTTTGTCAACCCAAGGTGTGGTCCATAAACTTCCTGCTTCTCCTAGCCAATTTTCATCTATTGGAATATAATTTTCTGCTGGCATGATTTAATCACCCATTTCTTTTTTAGTTGACAGGACCGGGAAAGTGCCTTATTCCGTTCCTGCCACCGCTTTTACAAACAACATATCATCGGTCAGCAAACAGGTCCATGAACCTGTAATTGTGACCATAAAGAAATAGCAGAGTAGAGTTATATATAATAACTTCAAGTAATTAATCAATACCGGGATTATTATCAATACAATATTCCAGGTTCAAATAATGATTATAACAAATGTTGTATTCAGGATTTACAGTGTGCAGGAAAACTTCACCAGCGGAAAAAAAGAGGCCATTGATATTATCAAACCCTTGAATTCAATCATGTATTTGAAATGAACAGAAAGAATAGTAAACAAAGATCAGGATGATAAAGACTGATCGAACAGTGTTTGATTCTGAATGAAAGCAGAATTTCCTGTACAAAAAGGTTTAACAGGAATCCCGAGTAAAAAGACCTATTTGACCTTCTCTGAGTTTTCCTTGTAGTATAAAAAGAGGTCTTTTCCCCACTGACGTGCGCTTTCCTCAAAACTGAGAACCTTTTTGTGGTCAAACACTCCGTCCTTATTGAAAAAAGCTATTAGCATGAGGTTGTCTGTGATCGAAAGAGCACCCAGTTTCACTGTATCATCATTACATATGTATATGTTGGAGTTCCTGGATTCCATCATCGCACAATGTTGTTCGCTATATTCGTCCATCAGTCGCTCATATACCGGTCTTGTAAGGATGAGGTCATAATGAACTTCATTTTTTGCCAGTTCTGAGTAATTATTGGGGCATGAAGGACAGAAGTATGAATAGAACGTAGATGCATTCCTGGTCTTTTTCAGACTTGTCAGCAGTTCGTTCGGTGGTTCGAAAAGATGGTTCAGATCGGGCTCGTAGATTATTACATCACCAAGGTCACCAATCCTGTCGAACAGGAACTCCGGGATCGCACTAAGGTTCCTGCTGTCCCAGTAATCCTTGTTCTCCTCCAGAACATTAAGCGTTTCTACAAGAGGTTCTATTTTTTTCATTATTATTTTGCCGACACTTGTCAGCCTGTATTCGTCCTCTTTCTGTTCGATAAGACCCTGTTCAAGAAGTATTTTCACCTGGGCCATGATGGCACTGGTGGTCCCTGTCAGTGAATCTTTTATCTCGTCGATAGTGGCTGGTCCGTCCATTAGCATAAGTAAAGTGCTTTTTCTTTTTTCAGAGAGGAACACCGTGCTTATTAGTTCAGCCTTCATCGTAATTTCCCTTGTATAGTTGTTTTTCTTAGTATAAAGTTCTGTAGTTTCTTTACATCCGCTTATATGCCGATATAATCTATCATCCTTGACTGATGGTGAAAGTGGTCTTTACGTCTCTTTTTTGATCTCTGTTAACGGTGTTAACTCTATTATAACAAACAACGCTCAGATTAGATCTCCTCACATCTATACGATGCTTTGTCCAGGGGTTTATAAAGATTTACCATGCAAGATATAGATGTTAGAGTTTTTTTCTTCGCAATCCCAATTTTTTAGTAGTAAGTGGGGTTCAACTTGCTTAGTTCGGAATATTTATCAAAAAGCTTAAATATTGATTAATATCGGGCTCTGTAGAATACCTGCAATTGAGTTTGAACCACTGAGTTCACTGAGAACACAGAGAGTGAAAATAGTAGTCTATCTTAGTTTGACAAAGGGAACAATGAATCCTTATATCAGGGCTCGATCCAGACCTCAAGCACTCTGTCAATGATGGTATACTCCTTTACAGTGGTCAGTTTCATATCCTTTGGTTTCCCTACCCAGCCAAGATTATAGCTTTTCTTCTCCCTTCCGCCACAGCAGACCTTTCTTGTGATGTTCAGTTTTATCTTTACCTGGTCAATATCTTTCTCGTTGATCTCCTCAACATCTTCCTGATATCTTTTTTGTATATGTATCATGAAAAACTCCCCTATCTCACTTCAACCGGATCCTCTCTCTGTCCGGTCCGCGTAGGCGTCGGATGTGGTCATAGAGCGTAAACAAGATAGCTATTCCATTAATTGCAAAAAAGATAGTGAGAAACCTTGTTATCTGTGTTGTCGGGGCAAAATCACCATAGCCGATCGTTGTAAGGGTGATCACCACAAAATATATCGAATCGAAGAAACTCCATCCTTCAAGCCTGTTAAAAAGGAATGCTCCTATCAGAATGTTGAACAATGCATAAACAAAGATAGGCCGAGCTTCCTTATCCAGAAGGAGATCGATCAGGAAAAGTTTAGAAAAAAAGCTGATTATAGGAGTTCTTCGGTGATCTGCCATAATATCTTCCTCTTTGTCTTTAGTAAGACTCTCACATTTTTGTCTTTAAAGTGAATTTGCAAGGGAGAAACCATCAATCCTCCTTGTTTTCACTCATTTTCTCGGGGGATTGCTCTGAATCTTTTGCCATTATCTTTTCATGTATCTCACTTCTTTTTCCCCGTACATTGATGTAAAGAGCCAGGGCAGCGATTGGTAGCGCTATTGCTGCTCCGTATTCCAATAAATTCACAGTGCGGTTGAAAACGACACCAAGGAAATTGACCGCAAGCACAACAACGACCACCTATGAGGTCTGTCTCCAGTTCTTCGATATCGTTTATCTGCAACCATTTAGGCAGAGGTATAGCATGTATGAATAGCTGGTAGAGTCCGATGGCAATGATAGTATATAGGGCACGCATAACTCCCTGAACCCCCCTAAAAAAGTCATCTGTCCTGATATTAAATGATATTGTACTTGGGAGTCTGAAAAATGTTCCCATTTTCCCGATAGGTGAATGAAAAGCAGTTATTTTCGTTACATCAATAGTTTCGCGAGTATCGGTGCAAGGAAAACTGTCACAAGTCCTGCAATACCGATTGCAAGTCCGCTCATGGCACCTTCGGTCTCCCCGATCTCCACAGCTTTTGTGGTCCCCAGTGCATGGGATGATGTCCCTATGGCAACTCCAACTGCCACTTCATTATCTATCCTGAACAACTTGCAGACCATGGGGCCAAGCAGCACGCCTGCTATCCCGGTGAAGACTATGGCTGCAATTGTTATTGAAGGAAGACCTCCAAGCTGGCTGGATATCTCTATCCCGATGGGTGTTGTGACTGACTTCGGGATCATGGAAACGCTTACCAGTTCATCAAGCCCGAACATCCTGCACATTACAATGATGCTCACAATACCCGCCGCTGAACCAATACTGATCCCAGCTAGTATCGGTATGGCATTCTTCTTCAGGAGGCTGATCTTTTTGTAAAGTGGTACTGCCAGGATCACGGTTGCAGGTCCCAGGAAGAAGGATATGAACTGTCCTCCCTGGTTGTAATCATCGAAACTGATGTGCAGGCCCAGAAGAAGAGCGATTATCATAATCATGCTCAATACAAGTGGGTTCATGAAAGGCGAGCCTGTCTTTTTGTAGAGCAAGCCGCCTGCATAGAATGTTAGCAGTGAGATGCCTATTCCAAAGAGGGGGGAAACTATCAGGGAAGATGCAAGGGAGGACATGAGTTCACTCACCGGACTGCCTCCTTTTCACCAGTACCTGGACAGTGATGCCTGTCACTACTGCAATGATGAACGTTGAAACAACAGAAATGAACATCAGGGCAGTCCATTTTCCTTCCAGTATCGAGAAGCATGTGATAAGTCCTACTGCTGCCGGTATAAAGAAGAATGAAAGATGCTTTAGCATGAAGTTGCTGACATCTTCTATCATGGAGAGTTTCACAATTCCGGTCAGCAATAAAATGAGCAGCAACAGCATTCCCATTACATTTCCCGGTATTGGGAGATCAAGAGATGTATGAAGGAAATCCCCCAGTAGGCATACAAGGAGAATAGTGCCAAACTGAAAAAGGTATTTCATCGCTGATCGGATATGCATCATGAAACGGTGTACCTGCCAGGTTAGTGAACTGTGTGTTTGATGGTCGCTTCAACTGTTTCTTGAATGCTTTAAGCTTTCGGTCAGGATAAAGGTCGCTCTGACAGCCAGAAATAACACTCTGTTCGTTGATTTTTTTCCTGAAGATCGATACCTGAGACGCCGATGACGCCGATGCTTGAAATCACAAGAATAAGAAACGGTAGTTGTTTTATTAAAAAACTATATATATTTACAATTTACTAGAATTCAGTACATAATTGAAGATTGAAATATATGGAGAAACAACTGTGAGTAAAACGCGACCAACGATCGATGCGGAAGGACCGTTAGCTACTGAATATCCTGGCAGCCGTGCCAGCCTGTTCAAGGATATTGGAGCCGATATCTTCTCAGGCTCCGAAAGCCGTACAAATCTCTTCAAGGCTATTGGGCCCGGAATACTGGTAGCCTGCTCTGCTATAGGAGGCTCTCATCTTGTCTGGTCGACCCAGGCCGGAGCGCATTACGGATGGAGTCTGCTCGGCTTGATCCTGCTCGCAAACCTGTTCAAATACCCATTCTTCCTGTATGGACAGCGCTATACGGCTGCCACCGGTGAGAGTCTTCTTGCAGGGTATCGGCGGCAGGGTGCTATTTATGTATATATCTTCCTGGCTATCAATATCCTGACAGGTATCATCAATACGGCGGGAGTGGCCATGCTCAGTGGTACACTGTTTGCAGCTTATGGTTTTAATGGTAGTAGTATTCCTGCTCTCACAGTAGGCATACTGGTGATATGTGCTGCTGTCATTCTGGTAGGTCACTATAAAGTGCTGGATAAAATGGCCAAAGCTGCTGTTGTCCTGCTTGGTCTGAGCACGATGGTTGCACTGGGCCTTGCATTTTCCCACGGACCGGTCGCAGCACCGGACTTTACAGGTCCCAGTCCCTGGACATGGGCAGCTTTTCCATTCATGATTATGCTGTTGGGCTGGATGCCGGCACCAGTGGACCTGTCTGCCTGGTCTAGCCTGTGGATGTTCAGCCGTGAGGAGGAAACGGGTCACTTCGCAACCACAAGGGAAACGTCCATCGATTTCTACCTTGGTTATATCATGGCAGTAGTAATGGCTGTAGCCTTTGTGGCCCTTGGAAAACTGATCATGTTCGGCTCGGGCCATGAGTTTGCCAGCGGAGGTGTAGCATTCAGCCAGCAGCTTGTCAGTCTTTATTCGGCCAATATCGGTGCGTGGTCAAAACCCGTGATCCTGACAGCAGCTTTTGTCACAATGTTCAGTACCACAATTACCTGTATCGACGGCTATCCACGTTCTCTTGCAGCAAGCTGTACGCTGGTAAGTGATAGCTGCGCCAGGCGCTTCAAGCAGATCTTCCAGGTATGGATCATACTGTCAGTGGTAGCATCATGCCTGATAGTTGTATTCTTTGTCAATAATCTGTTGCAACTGTTAAGTTTTGCAGCTATAATCAGCTTTATCACCTCTCCGATCCTCGCATACATCAACTATAAGGTGATGAACGGCAGCAACGTACCGGCTGAAGAAAGGCCGGGACTTTTCCTGAAGTTGCTGAGCCTGGCAGGGTTGCTGTTTTTCCTGCTGATGACCATTGGTTTTGTCTACGTGGAATTCATCCGCGTATGAAATGGATTGTGGAGAAGGACAGAGACCCAGGTCTAAGTCCCTTTCTCCAGAATCGTCTGCATCTCCTTCCTTACTTTTTCTTCATCTGTATAATCCATCAGTTGTTCCCATCTCTTCTGCAATTGAATAAGATTGTCGAACGGGTCGAAAGAAGGCACAGCATCATTCCTGGAAAGCTCTATATTCTTTAGTGTTTCAACACCACCCTGCAAGTCCCCATCCCTCCGGTAATCTGCTGAAAGGAGCGTACAGGTATTCATTATTCTCTCATCGAGATCATCTTTGAGAAAAGCACCCGGATATTCACCAAAATCCCCGGCAGAAATATGTTTCATTCCTTCAACCTTCTTTTGGCACCTCAGTTTTTCCCTCTCAAAGACAAAACGATATATATCCTCTCTCAGTCGCTTCCACTGAGGATGGCTCTTTGAAGGTGGCAGGTGCTTGATGTGCAGTTCGTTGTCAAGGACGAAACTGAACCCGAACATCATGGCGTTCATGATATAATCAATATCCTCTCCGCGTCTGACATTGGGGTCAAAGGGGATTTTCGAGAAAAGCTCTTTATGGATCACCATGTTCCCTCCGAACACAAAAGGTGTTTCCTTGATACGCGTACCTGATGCAATTATTGATTCGAAGGCTTTGTTCATCTGGGCCTGTTTACCCCAGTAGCGAGCCCAGGCATCTTCAGGTTCATTCACATAGAAATCCCCATCCGGTTGCAGATAGTATCCAGCCAGGCCATATATGGTCCTGCCATTGGCATCCTTGCCGATGTTCTCTCTTATTTTTCCAATGAAACGAGGGTCCTCGAAAACTTCATCGTCATCGATAAGTACTGCAGCATCTGCTCCCATTATATGGGGCATGAACAGACAAAGGTTACGGACATTTGAGTACCCTCTTAGTTGCAGAAGGTCATTGAACTCACCTTTCCCACCCTTGTCAAGTATCTCATGAATCCTTTTTAGATGCGAAGGTCCGAAAACCATTGCCTCCATTCCTGCATCGGGTGCCGTCTGCGTAACTATTTCAGATACTTTGTCCTCTACCTCTCTCTCGATGTCCGGGGAAGTTGGCACTGCCAGTATCACAAGCCTGAAATCCTTATCTTCAAGGTTTTTCATGCTCTTTATTGCCCTGCCAAGCGTGCCTTCCCTGTCTATCGGAATGGGATGGTCATAAACGGCATCTCCCTCTATCCATCCTGTAGTACTGTCCCGACCCCAGTAACTGGGTATAACCATTGTAAGTTCCAAAATGCTCCACTCCTATAACCACTATTAGCAATTATGAGAGGACAGTACTTATATTCTTGCAGTTGATGACAGTTCTCAGTTCTTATCGATAAGCACAGCATCCTTTATCAGCACTTTTGCTGTGTACTCGTCGAGTTCGATTACTTCCATTTCCTTTATTTCTATCCTTTTATGGTACATCGGGCCGTCGAGTACAAAACTTTCGAATTCGCCACCTTCGCCTGCGACATTGAGACCTATCTTCTTGTTGAGCCTGACAAGTCTTTCAATATCCTTCTCCTCTATCCTGCGTCCTACCCAGTTTTTGTCCAGACCATAGGCTGCAATGCTGCTGAAGATGAAGTCAAAACCTATTGACAGTAATTGACGCATCTCTTTTTCCTGGTCTATATGCCATAGGGGAGAAAATACTTTGAGGCCAAGCTCATCGCAAACTCTCTCGATCCTTTCCCGCTGGTAGTTCGAATAAAGTGCTCCCGTGACAACCCCTTCAATACCGAATTCATCCCTGGCCCTGCGGATGGCATTCTTCATGTCCTCGAGTTCCGTCTCCTTTTCACCCAATGTCATCTCCTCAATGAGGGGGATATCCATGGCTTCTGCCTGCAGTTGTGCAAGGCCGATATTTGGAGTGTGGAACATGTAGGAGTCAGGGTTCTGGCTTTTGATAGTGATGAGGCATTCAACGGCATAGTTTTGCTCCTGCATGATATACATCGCATAATTGCTGTCCTTGCCTGAGCTGAAAAGTACTCCGAGCTTCAGGTTGGGCTGCCCGTAGAACTGTTTCAGGTACTCGGTCTTTGTCCGGTAGCCTGCTTTTTTAGTAAGTTTGCCAATGGCTTTGTCGAATCTGCTTCCGTATTGTGCAGCCTGTTTTTTTCTTCGGACAACCTGCTCGGGCAGACCAAGGTCGGCGGCAGTCTCCCTCAATATCAGTTTGTTCTGTTCCTCATTTATCTTGTATTGCGCCGGGATCTTGAGGCAATAGTCGACAAACCGTTTGTCCAGGTAAGGTACACGCAGCTCGATGTTGTTATTCATTGCAACGACATCGTCCCTGTATGTGTTCTTCTCGTATATCTTCAATATATCCGCATAGCAATCCCTGTTGATGTCGGTGGAGCGCTTATGCCGGTCATATCCGGCCAGCAGCTCATCGGCACCGGAGCCCGAGAACATGACCCTGATTCCGTCCTCCCTTGCTGCAACACATGCTGCGTACATTGTCAGCGCAACTCCGACCTTTGGTACGTTGGTGTCTTCAACAAGCGGAACAACTGCTTTGAGGTATTCTTCAACCCCATCAAGTGATATCTTCTTGACCTTAAGATCAAGACCTAACTCTTCAGCCAGTCTAAGTGAATGTTCGATATCAGGAGGCAACTGGACATCATCAAGCCCGGCGGTGTAGCAGGTAAAATCCATTCCCGGTTCTTTTCCGAGTTTTTTACAGAGGTAAGCGATTACAGTGGAATCAAGGCCACCGGAAAAAAGGATGCCGAACCTCTCATCCGGGATACGTATTGAAACCGCATTTTCCAGAAGTCCGATAAAATCGTTCTTGATCTGATCAAGCGGCTTTGAGTTCTCTGGAACAATAGAGAAGAATTTCCGGTTAAAACGCTGCAGTGAATTGTCCTGTATGTCATAGACCAGGATCTCTCTGGGGTTGAGTTCCTTTATGTCGGCAAAGCCCGTTCTTGCAAGAGCTTTCTTTTCAGATGCGAAGGCAAATCCTTCGGAAGTGGTGTACCAGAGAGGCTTTATCCCGATGATGTCCCTTGCGACATAGACCTTATCTTTCCTCCAGTAGGCAAAAGCATATACTCCTATGACCTCAGCCAGCAGGTCATCGATTGTTCGCAGTGCACTATCTTCGGAGGAATCACCGTTGTTTTCCTCTGATTTCATCTCAATGAGCTTGATGAGCATCTCAGCATCATTTGTTGCCGTAAGGCCATATTTTTCCCCGAGTTCTCTCCAGTTGTATATCTCGCAGTTGGCAGCCAGTTTTCCCCCTATTACGATGGGCTGTCTGACAAAACTGACCATGGAGTGAAGGCAGTGGCCAAGTATGTTGTCCTGACGGGCAGCTTCCGGGATATCCAGTTCGCTTGTATCCTTTTCGAACTTGAGCCATTCCTTTCCGCATATTCCTGCACAGTCCAGACCCCTGTCCTTCATAATCTCAAGGGAGCTCCGGGTAAGTTCGAACGCATTATCAATATTGAAAAATCCTGTAATTCCGCACATTTTCCTGGCTTTAAGATGAAAGATGTATTATTTCAGTTGAGTTGTCTGGGATATTAAAACGATACTGCCAGATAAAAGTTTTGAAACAAAAGCTGATCAAGAACAAATGCAAGCTGAAAAATAAGAAAAAAGGGAATGAACAGAAATGCCGGAGAATTCCTGAAGAATGGACTGTCTAAGATCGAACTCCACAAGGCCGTTCTTAAGGCTTGCAACTAAGAGCTACCCTTTCTTCGGGTGTGAGAGAGATATAGAAGCGAAGGATGTCTTCAGGGTCCATGTCAACCCCGAGGTTGAAGCCTCGACGCTCGCCTGCCTTTAAGAACCTATCCTCCTTCTCATGTTTCCTGTACATCATCTGGTCCACTTCTTCCTTGCTCAGCCGGGACATATCAATCCTTTTGAGAAGACCGATCAGCAGGAAATTGTTTTCGATACGTTCGTAGTAACTCTCCTTCCTTTCCTTCTTTTTGTCCTGATCGAAGAGATAGAAATTCTTCCCGTTCTCATCCTTACCGGAGAGTGCTATCTTCTTCAGAACCAATTTTCCGTTCTCTGATACTATGATCTTACGTTCGGTCTTCATTTCATTGCCTCTGCTTGAAATCTGGTTTAAGGTGACCGTGCCTCATGCAACTAGTATGATCTCACGGTCTTCATTCCTGATCTCAGTACATTTTCTGCTTTCTCAATCTCGTATATAAAATTGTCTATATTCAACAGTATAATTACTATCATCATTATGATGTCACTTACGAATATAGGAAAAATAAAACTTGACAGATAACTAAAATACTGATAAAAACACTAATAATAAAACTAGTAAAATATAGTTGAATCCTGAGAAGATCCAAGGATGGAACCATATGTTCAGCGAGCTAAAATCTAAAATCAGGGTATCGATCTTACCTTTGGCAAAAAGAATACCTCTGTCCCCTAATTCATTGACAATGATAGGTCTGCTTGTCAGCGTTTATGCTGCAATCCAGTTTGCGAGGGGTTTTCTTATATCCGGTGCTCTGCTGATATTGTTAAGTGGGCTTTTCGATGCATTCGATGGTGCTGTCGCCAGAGCTAACGGTTCATCTACAGCCTTTGGTGCCGTCTTTGATTCGGTGTGTGACAGATATGCCGATGCACTGATATTTGCAGGTATCATCTATGGTCTTATAACAGGTAGTATCCCGCAGATGTACATATTATCAATGCCCTTATGGTTCTGGACATTGATGGCGATCATCGGTTCCTATCTTGTCAGTTACACCCGTTCCAGGGCAGAAGCCATGGGTGCCCGGGAAATGGATATTGGGATTGCCGAGAGGCCGGAAAGGATGATAGTACTAATGGGCGGAGCGCTGACCGGTATGCTTGGGGCGTCAGTCTTTATCATAGTCGTGCTTACCCATGTGACCGTAGTACAGCGTCTCCTACATGCCAGGAAGTCACTTGCATAGCCGGAACTGAGGCAAAGATTATAATGTAGAGCGCTCTATTAAAGCCTGATATCTACTAATATTTCTTATTCAAAGAGAGCTGAGGATGCGAAGATGCAGTATCAAGCTGAAGTAACCATTGAACTTAAGGCAGGTATGCTCGACCCTGAAGGCACAACTATCAAAAGAGCACTTGAACATTTAGGTTATGAGACCGATAGTGTCAGGACCGCAAAAAAATACATGATCACTCTTCAGGCAGACAATATTCATGCTGCAAGGGAGAACGTAGAGGAGATGTGCCAGAAACTGATAGCAAACCCAATAATCCATAATTACGAGATATCCCTGAGGGAACTAGAATGAGCATTGCCATTGTCCAGTTTGGTGGCAGCAACTGCGACCTTGATGTCCTTCATGTCCTCAAGGATGTTGTTGGTGTTGATGCCGAACTTGTATGGTATAAGGAAGAGAACCTGGACCGCTTTGACGGCGTAGTTATACCAGGCGGTTTCTCTTACGGTGACTATCTCAGGGCAGGTGCAATAGCTGCACGCACACCCATAATGAACTCTGTCAAGAAACAGGCAGAGGCTGGCAAGCCTGTCATAGGCATATGCAACGGTTTCCAGGTACTCACGGAATCCGGCCTTCTTGACGGTGCACTGACCACTAACAATTACCCTAAGTTCAGGTGTGAGCCAACCTTACTGAGAGTCGAGACCACCGATACGCCCTTTACATCAGCCTTTAAGAAAGGTGATGTCCTGAGCATTCCCATAGCTCACATGGAAGGCAATTTCTATGCAGACGAGCAGACTCTTTCTAGAATAGAAGATAACGGTCAGGTAGCCTTCAGGTATGTGGATATAAATGGCAAGGTAACTGACGAGGCAAATCCGAACGGTTCACAGGAGAACATTGCCGGAATTGTAAGTGCTCAGAAGAACGTACTTGGCATGATGCCGCACCCTGAAAGGGCATCGGAAGATGTGCTGGGTTCTTCAGACGGGTTGAAGGTATTCAAGTCAATGGTGGAGTATATCTCCAGCCGTTGATTTGCACTGATATTAAGCCATTGGGTAACAGGAAGTACTATAAAAGGTAGTTCCGGTATCCCCTTTACGGATTGATATTTCATCTCTTTTTTATGTGAACTTAAGACTTTGCAGAACTCCTATTCTCCAGATCATTAACGCAAGACCGTAAAGATGTAAAGAAGTTGACCTGATATCTTCTCTCATTGAGACTTTGCCTTCTTAACACCGAATTACAAAGTTTAGATAACAATATCGTGATTAATATATTAAAGTTATATATTGTATAAATGAGTACTTATATTCAAAAAAGAATTCTATTTTTTTAATTCTATTCATAAGTAGAATATTTTATTCTTATTTTGTAGGATTATTTAGAAACATTTTTATCTAACTTACGTCCTTATTTTAATTGAGTGGTGGTAGTATAAGTAAAATTAAATTAGTTACTACAATGGTGATTTTATCATTTTTATGCATAGGTATAGTTGAAGCTTCTGATAATTCTACTTTGACTCCGGTAGCCTCTTTCTCTGCAGATGTCACAGAAGGGAAAGTGCCTTTGACAGTCCAGTTCACTGATACTTCAAGCGGAAAGCCGACATCATGGTTATGGGACTTTGGTGACGGAACAACTTCGACAGAAAAGGATCCTGTACATACTTATGGTGCAGCAGGTGATTTTGATGTGAATCTGACGGTAGGCAATGCTAATGGATCGGATTCAATTACAGCAGCTGGTTATGTACATGTGATAGGTACTCGTCCTATAGTTAGAATTTCTTCTGTAAATCCAAGTGATCCAATTGTGGGTGAATGGATTCACTTCCGTAGTGAAATTGTCTATAATGATAGTATCATTGATGAACGCAGGTGGAGTGCAGATCGAGTAAATAAAGATCCTATATGTCGTCAACATACGTTAACTACTAGACTACCTGTGGGTGATAATACGGTATTCTTCAAGGCCAAGGACAGCGAAAATGAGTGGTCTGAGCCAGCCAGTGTGCATGTGTTTGTTTTGAATAATACCCCCCCAATAGCTACTATTAATGATATTAATCCGGATTCTGTGCCAAAAGGTGAGGAAGTTACATTTAGTGGGTCAGGCACCGATGATGACGGGGTGGTCAATGGTTCGATTATTCATGAATATAATTGGGAATCAGACATTGATAATTCCTTAAGTAAGGAGCCTAACTTTTCCACATCATCTCTGTCTGTTGGAACTCATACTATCACCTTTTGGGTAAGGGACCACTATCAAAAGTCTAAGGAAGAAACTGCGATAATAAAAGTTATAGGCGACACAGAATATCTGGAGGTAAGTTTCGAGAAAACCATAAGTGCTAACCATCCGGTAACCATAACTGTTAATCTCAATGACACTAATCCTACATCAGTCGGATTGTCAATAGTAGACGGCAATGGTACTATTATTCTGGCGAAAAATGTAACTGATGAGCTGGAATCCGGTAGTTATAAATTTGAATGGAATGCAACTGACGCGGAGGGTGAACCACTCCAAAGTGGAACATATAAACTTAATCTGATTGGTATTGATTCATCTGGTGAGCCTATCTCAGAGTCTATGGATTTGACTGTTGACAACACAGCTCCAACTGTCTTTATAGATAAAATCTCCGGCGTTATCACGCATGAAGATGTAGTTTATGCTAGTTCTGAACTGACTGTTAATGTATTACAGTCCGATGGGGACGTAAGAGATGTCAGTGTCAGTCTATTGTCTGATTCCGGAAATCCAGTAGAAACCATCGATGCGGACGATTATGATGGCATTTGGATTGCTGAGTTCGATCTTTCCTCCGTTCCGGATGGGAATTATAATGTCAGCGTTGTCGCTATTGATATTGCCAATAACAACAATTCAGTATCTTCAGATATAACGGTCTATGTAGATGGAACAGCTCCTGTACTTGAAGACTTCACACCTTCGAACGGTCAGACATTTGCCGTAGGCACAACATCTGTGGATATCCGTTTCAACTATAGTGACGCAAGAACAGGAATAAATGCAAGTTCCATAGGTATGATAGTTGACAATAAAGATGTAACGTCCAATGCAACGATAACTACTGCCTCTGCTTCGTACAATGCCACAGGTCTGGCTGCAGGTGAGCATTCTGCATCCATATCCGTGACAGATAATACAGGTAACGAAAAGATGTTCACCACCAGTTTCTGGATCGGCCCGAAACCATCCGCAAGGACCTCATCCGGCAGTAGTAGTGGAAGCAGTAGCGGAGGTGGAGGCGGTGGCTCTACCGGTGAGAAGTATGAGAACATCCAGGTAAAGGAAGTGCAGAGCATCTTCGTCAGCAAGGACTCCCGTATTACATACGAGTTCAGGAAAGAAGGCAATGCCGTAACGAGCGTTCAGTTCGACTCCCTGAAGAACTCAGGCACGATATCAGCAGTCATTGAAGTGCTTAAAGACAGGTCCTCGTTCGCAGATACAGATGCCCCGGGAATAGTCTATCAGCAGATGAACATCTGGGTAGGTAAGAGCGGATTTGTGAATCCTGAGAATGTTGAGAACCTGCTAATTGATTTCAGGGTAGAGAGATCCTGGCTGGAGGAGAACAATATTGATATGGATTCTGTGAAGCTGTATCGGTATGAAAACAATTCCTGGAATTCACTTCCGGCTATTATGACTGGAAATGATGAAGAGTACATCTACTTCGAAAGCCAGACTCCGGGATTCTCTCCGTTTGCGATAAGCTCAGAAGCCGAGGCTGGAGAAGTGACTGATGCTGCTGCCCTTAAATCCCTGGAGGATGCAGGTGCTGATGCGGCTTCGGATGAAGCGCCAGTCGTGATCGAACCTACAAGTAAATATGGTTTCACTAACATTATGGTAGCACTTGGCGGGATCCTGGTTGTGCTCGCGGGTGCATATTTCTTGTACAGGAAACGAGGCTAAACCTTCGTTTCGATTTTTTCTTTTTTGTAGCACAATTCATATTCCATGTATTCTATTCCATGTATTATTCAGAGCTTTTTCCCAGTATATTCTCTGCCGTTTTCCAGGAATGTCTTACAATTTCAGGTAAATCCCCATATTCCATGAACCAGTCTTTCAGGAACTGTTTTGTTTTCGGATCTGACGGATAACCACTGCCAAAATCGATACCAATCTCCATTTTGAGATCTTCGATCAGTGCGTCCCTGCGAACCTTTGCAACTATTGAAGCTGCAGAAACAACCGGATATATGACATCCGCCTGATGCCTGGACACGATAGAGATCCCATTAGCCTTGTCAGGATACTTTTTTGCATACTCCTGCAGGAGCCTTTTCCCGAACCTCTCTTCGTTCACATCGGCAGCGTCAACATACGCCTCGTCGGGGTGCAACTGCTCAAGGACTTTTGAAAATGCAAGCACCATGATGTCGTTCATGCTCATGAGCTTGCGGAACTCATCGATCTGCTGCGGCCGAATCTCAAGGACAAAGACCTTTTCTGAATATTTCTCTATCTGGCTGGCAAGTTGTTCTCTTTTTTTAGGAGCGATCTTCTTTGAGTCAGCAACACCCAGGTTCTTCAGGGAAATGATCTTTGATTCTTCGATCAGTACTCCGCCGATACACATGGGACCTATTACAGGCCCCTTGCCAGCTTCATCTATTCCGGCCACTTTCATACTATCTTATCCGTTCATCGGTCTACTTTAAGTTGACTATCAGATGAACAGGGTGAATATGGCGTATCCGATGATTATCATTATGGTCGAGTGCTTGAGGCCTGCCATAACGCTTCCCTCACCCATTGCGCCTGCCATCAGGCCTGAACTGAGTCCCTGGATGATAGCTGCGTGCTTGAAGAGTTGTGTATATGCTTCCAGATTGAAATTACCAAGGAACCCTCCTGCGCTTGAACCCGATTCCGCCATCTGTTTCCCTGCCTCGGCCATCTCTGAAAGGAACGTTGTCGAGATAACATAGATGACACCTACGAAGACAAGGAAGGAGATGTAGATGATAACGATATAGATCATCATGCTCATGTTACGCTCTCGCCTCATCCCCTGCTCTGAGGCTGCATCCCTGGCGGCGACCATAAGCACCTCACCGATATCACCACTGGATTCATTTGCTTTTGTGATCAGGGAAAGTGAACGGGTTACTACCTGTGTTCTCAGCCTGTTGGCAAACCGTATAAGGGAATCGTTGACCTCAAGTCCCCAGAATACGTCGTGCCATATCTTCTTGATCTCTGCACTCAGGGCATCTGTTTCAGACCTTGCCATAAGTCTTATGGAATCCCTCAGTGTCATACCTGTTTCGTTGGTGCTTGCCAGCTTTTTCAGGAAATCCGGGAAGCTGCTTTCAAGTTTTCTCTTTCTTCTCTGCTTGATCTCAAAGAATGCAGAAAGAGGTACTATTATCAGGAGAATTGCAAACACTATCTTATCATCGATGAACTCTACCAATAGTGCAAGGTTGCCAAGTCTGTTCGCGTTCAGGAATACGGACCCCATTACAATTATAAGTGCAAGCGGGACCGTTACGGCGAGTGTTGCAAGAGGATTCTGGAACATCGGAGCGAGCGGGTTTTTGATTATTCTCTTTAGGGCAAGGGATTTTTTGGATTTTGTGAACAATTCGAAATTATTCCTTTCCCTTACCTTTTCTTCGGGTTCATCGATCAGTTCTCCCTTCTCATCATAACCTGGTGCAAGATGTGAAGGCATCTTAGGGATCCCGTGGTCCAGAACAGCGTTCGTATTGAGAAGCCTCGGCTCTCCCATTTCAGTGGGAGTTATGATACTTATCATGATTACGAACATAAGGGAACCTACCGGCAGGACGGCATAGATTATAGCATACACCATGGTTGCTGAACCAGAGCCCATAACCGCCATCATGACACCCATGATGATAATGAACAAAGGTCCTGCCACGAATGCCGTTACATAAGATTCGGCAAGTAATGCCAGGGTTTCAAGGAACCCTTTCTGATCTACCTCTGCTTTGACCAGGTATTGCTCAGATTTGTCGCGGAAATAGTTGGGTATATTCCCACCACTGTCGATAACTGTAAGAAGGTTGTAAATAAGGTCCTGGAACCTTTCAGAAGGTGTGATCTCGGAAGCGTTTGTGAGTGCTGTCCTCAGGTCATGTCCGAAATACTCCATATCCCTTACAATGGAGTCAATCTCTTTTGAGACCTCACCATATGTATCTTCCGATCTGGCAAGTGCCTTGAAAACATCGATTATGTTCATACCGCCTTTACTGAGGGCGTACATGAAGGTCACAGCATAGGGAAGCTGCATATCTATCTTGGATTTTCTCTCACCTGCCTGGAATCCCGGATACAGCATGAAGATCGTATAGACCAGTCCTCCAAGGCCGGCAATAGAAATGATGGTAATGAAAAAAGCAACGAATATCTCTTTATATTGCAGAAGGAATACCATGCCGGGACTGAAGGTAAGCTTGGTGAGATTGTCTGGAAGGCCAATGAGTCCTATAATAACATATGTGAGGAAAAGTCCAAGGAAAGCACCCAATACTCCTGCAAGCACTGAATAGAAGACCGCATTTGAGATGTACATCTCATGGGATATCGGAATACGTGCCTGGTTCAATTGCTTTTGCAGATTCACATAGTTCTGCTTTCTTGCTTTGATCTGGGTTCCGAGAAGAATGAAAGGTACCCTTTTTACAATGTTGAAACATAAAGTGGCTTTTTTGACGTATGGATCAGCATCGAATTTCTTTTTGCTTTTCTTTTTTGCAGGTTTGTTTGCAGAAACAGTTGTTTCTATGTTGCTGTCCGGAAGTCCGTCAGCTGTTTCA
>JAWSUM010000040.1:0-22946 GCA_033549165.1 Methanolobus sp. | reverse complement strand
GAACATGGACCTGTACCTGGCCGTGGACAAAGACATCCCCGATGCCGAGAACACCACCCTGAGCGGCAAGTTCCTGAGCTAGGTCTACGAGGGCCCCTTCAAGGACACCAAAAAATGGTGCGACGACTTCAGAGAATACGCAGAAGGAAAGGATTTCGAGATCAAGAGATGGTTCATGTGGTATACTACGTGTCCTAAGTGTGCTAAGAAGTACGGGAAGAATTATGTTGTGGTTTTGGGGGAGGTAGAATGATGTCCGAAGAAAAACTGATCGCGTACTGCGGACTGTGCTGCCTCGACTGCCATGTATACCAGCAGAAAATACCCGATCTTGCAAGGGACCTGAGAAAAGAACTCAGGAGCTCGAAGTACAAGAAGTTCGCGGACTGTATCTCCGAAAGCGGTTTTGGATAAGGAAATGCTGCCAGAAAAAGAGATCGACGGCTGTTGGGAATGCGATGTTATTGAGACATGCGAAAAGCTTGATTTCCTAAAGCCCGTGCATGATGACGGACATATCATGAACTTAAAGATAATCAAGAAGAAAGGCAAATCAGGGTTTCTGGAAGAGAAGAGGCATTGGTAAGGGCAGGTATGAAATGAAACCATGAAAGTCAGCAAACAGAATACCCGAAAGAACACAAAATAATCTGAATATTTATGTTTTTTCCTTCATTATTGCAGTGCTAAGCGCAGCGATAAACCTAAATTCACACTTGACTTGTAGAATATAGATAGATGATGACTTTCCATATAACATAAATTCGATAAATTTTTATTGTAACTAATACATTTTCTCGCGATAGCAATGAAAGAACCAAAAATCGAAAAAATGAAAGAAATCACTAGAAAGATTTCTGAGACAACTTATCTTAATGAAACTGATATATTCATTTTGCTGACCTTAATGGAAAACAGCAAAATTACAAATGCTGAACTTGCCAAGATACTGGATTTCAAAGATGGCAATTCAGTTGCTTACCATATTCGCAACATGCAAAAAGAAAATATCATTGACAAATACACAATTGTCCCAAACTGGAAAAAGATAGGTTTGTCATCTGAGTTCATTATACTTGCAGAAGCTGAAACTGAGGAACAATTACTTCAGATTGAAAAAAAACATGTTGTAGAAGCAGAAATATACGCGTCTGAAATTGGTGATATTGTTGTAACTCCTACTATCTCTGGTTGTGTAGTTTTACAAAATGTTTATCACTGTTTTGGAGATAAAAATATGGCCATTATAGTCGGCAGGGCTACTTCGGATCAGGATGCTGCAGTTTATTGTAAAAATTATCTTGTTAAAAAGTATCCAGATATAAAGATTAATTTGTTGCTGAATAAGTACAAAACAGTAAATGATTTTTTTATCGATATAAATGTTGTAGAGAAAATAAAAGAATTTCTTCAGATAACAGAAGAAGAGTCTTCCGATATCATGAATAATTTGGGTAATCTAGATCGGTGACATTACTTCCAGAGCTAATATTGCGAAATTCGGAATCGTAAGAGCCATTACCATCCTATTTTTTAGTGTTTTTCCTTTAGACACAGGATCATCTATTAGGATTTGAATACAGCTGATCGCCAACACAATATAGATCAGGACACTGATATGCAACTCATTTTTATCAAGTACCAGATGAATTAGCGGGATTAATGGAACCGCTGTCAACAAAACACAGATTATTGATGCATTTCTAATTCCAACCATTAGAGGCAATGAATTAATATCCCCTGCAATATCTTTGAAATCTTTCATGAATGTGAGGCAAAATATCAATATGAATATGTAAGCAGCAGTTAACAAACCATCAAAATTCAGTGGTGAATAGACACTCCACATCCCAATAGATTCCAGAGCAAAGCATACTGCCATGTTCAGCATTGCAATACCGGGAATATCCTTTAAACGGAAAAAAGGATGTGAGTACATGATCCCACCAATTATAATCCCTGCCAGCAGGCATAAGAACAAAATCAGACTTAAATGCAGGGAGATAGCAAGTGCGACTGAAAACAATATCAACATATACAAATATGCATTTTTAATTGATATCCTGCCGGATGCAATAGCTCCTTCAGGTTTGCATATTTTGTCTATCTCAAGATCAAAAATATCATTTATGATATCGCAACCACTATGAATCATTATTCCTGCCAGGATTACAAAAAAAGCCCTGTAATCCCACATTCCAAGGATGGCACAATTAATTGCCACCACTGATACATCCACTAAGCTTCCTTTTAGTTTTAGAATTGATATGTATGGGTTCTTTTTAATCATTTTTGCACCTCAAATGTACGAGCAAATTAACAATCATTTTTACAAAATCAAGTTATTTTACTTCAGATTAGATTTGATTTAAAATAATTAAAAATAATTGCTATTAAAAATAAATAAATGCATGTATCAATAAGTAAAATTCTATAGAAAAAATAAATTATAGTTATTGCTGTATTTTATCTATAATACTAAATTTGAATAATTAAAACGAAAAAAAAATCAGAATCTTTTTATAACAATAGTTCATATCTTTATTATGTGTGAGGAGTCCAGACAAATTTGACGATGAGGCTGAACTCCTCGCGCCTAAGAGGCATGGTTATGTTTTGCTTTAATCTTGTTTAAAGTTTGTGTGACTTTGCCTCTGAACATAAGTAGAGAGGTAAGAAAATGAATAATAACAGAATAAGAATTGCTTCGCTATTGATGGCGATGATAATATTGAGTACGGCGTTTGTGGCGTGCGCAGCTGCTGAGACTGCAATCGAAGAAATCGATTCAGAAGTAGTATTGATAGAACAAGATCCTGCACTTGATCTTGTTCCTGACATAACAATTAAGTCATACAATACTGAAATACCATATTGGTATCTGCTTGAAGCAGACAAAAGTCAACAAAAGACACTACTAAAGTACATCGATGAATGCTATGCTTCGAAACAAGAAAAGAATGAGATGAAAAAGGCAATGAAAGATATCTGGTCCAGATACCCAGGTGGCATTACAGAAGAAGATATGATCGTCCTCGGACAAATCGAAGAAGCAACTGCTGAATATTTGAATGATAAGCATGGTTTGAGCGATGAGGTTTCAGTAAAATGGACCGCAACTCCTCATAGAGAAATGACGAGAATTGCTGTTAAGAAATGTGGAATCACTGATTATTATGCAGATATAGCAGGAGACGCTGCACCTGTACCAGATACTTGGCCGTATCCTCAAATCTGGCAGTCATACAATCATTACTATGATCCTGTTGCAGACAATGGCCTTGCTGCTGTCAATTGCGACAATCGCGCAGGTATCGCTGCAGCATATTATGATGGCGGACAACTTTCAGCTGCCTATACTGAGATAGGATATGCCAGTCACTACTTGATAGATGTCGGAAACCCACTGCATACTGGAATGGTAGTAAATCAGACTCTAAATCAATGGGTCCACTACGACTATGAAGATTATGTCTATGATAACTGGGACAGTGGTTACAATTTTGAATCTATAGTAAGCAACAATAATTACTATTATTCCGTATCGGATCCAGAGACTTCTGCACAAAATCTGGCAGGATATTCGAATGGGTACCTGAGTTCATTGTGGATGCAGATCTACTACAACGAAGACACATGGGAAAGCAGTTCAACTGTAAAAACCATTACACAAAATGTCATCTTGAGATCTGCCAAGTATAACATAGGTCTTGTCAAATATATGAGAAGTTAAATCTTCTCATTTTTTCTTTGAGGGTGGTGAAACGATGAAA
The DNA here is from genome assembly GCA_033549165.1 of Methanolobus sp. Classification (GTDB taxonomy): domain Archaea; phylum Halobacteriota; class Methanosarcinia; order Methanosarcinales; family Methanosarcinaceae; genus Methanolobus. The sequence continues at coordinate 19,173 of JAWSUM010000040.1, read as the reverse complement.
AAAATGATCATTACTTCCACTTTGATATTGTTACTGATAGTCTTAAGTGGATTATACCTTATTGAGATGAATTTAAGAGAATGGAGGAGTGACGATCTTAGGCCACATTATGAATATTCAGTTGAGATTAGTGGTCTTTCAGGGACTGAAGCATTGAGAACAACGAAGATCTTAGTCCCAATCCCTGCAACAAAAGAAGGAGTTTTTGCAACCACACCTTCTCAGGAAGATCCATCGTTTTGCAAAAAGCTCCTACAAGAGCACGTTTTCCACACCCCGGAGAAATACAGAAGAGGAATATATTTCGAGAATACTACTGAATCACTCGATAATAGATCACTCGATGGGAACTGGACAACTTCCATTGTGGATACCAAATATGGTCCAATGCTCGAATTTAGGACAAATGAGCCTGTTCTTGTAGATATTTCCTTTTCGGAGTTCGTAGTATTGGAAGAGGTCAACTATGAAGACCCTATTAATGAAAACAGTCCTATATTATATCCGATCGCAAGTGATGTGTCAGTCGTGGAAGAGGATTATCAATACTTCCGGTTAATGTCTCGAGTAGTTGCATATGAGACCTACCTTTCAATAAGTGATAATGTAGACAGTGAGGCCATAACATTTGATATTGACCTCGAGGTCTATCCGGATTATACTGAACACAACGGAGACAAAAGAACTTACAAAAATAGTTTGGATGCAATTGTTGCTGGATCGGGCGAACATCAAACGAATGCTACAATTCAAATCTATCGTGGAAGCTAACAACAATTATTACGCAATAACAGATCCAGAACAATCAACAAAAAATCTGGCTGCTTACTCTAATTCATATCTATATCAGTTGTTTGCTGACATATACTACAATCCGGATACATGGACTAATGATCCAGATATTGTGACTGTTACTGATAATGTGCTTCTTAAAACAGCGAAATATAATATGGGACTTGTATACTATATGAGAAGTTAAAACTTCTCATTTTTTTACAATTGGTGAGTGTAATGAAAAATAGGTATATTATTTACGGTGTCATTTTTCTGATGTTAATATTTATTAGTGGGGTTTTCCTTGTGGAAACTAACCTGAGTGAGTGGCGTAGCGATTATAGAAGATATCATTACACATATAGTGTTCAGATTGATGGACTTTCAGGAAGAGAAATTGAAGGAACAACCACGATAATGGTTCCAATACCTGCAACAAAAGATGGTAATTTTGTCACAACTCCGTCTCAGAAAGATCCCTCTTTTGTAAAAAGTTTGCTGCAGGATTATATTCTTCATACTCCTGAATCACATAAGAGAGGCCCTTATTTTGAAAGTACAACTGAAGCGCTTGATGACAAGTCAATTAGTGGAAACTGGACTACTTTCATCGCAGAAACGAAAGATGGATATATGCTAGGATTCAAAACAGATGAATCTACTCTTGAAGATATTTCTTTCATAAAAACTGTAGTAGTAGAATATGTTGATATTTTCGATCCAATTAATACAAACTCTCCAATATTGTATCCAATAGAAAACACATCAGATATTTCAATGGTTGCCTATGGTGATCAGACAATATATGGCTCAAATCCAAATTATGATAGTTATGTATATTTAAGTGATAATCTTAAAGAGGAAACTATTCATTTTGACATTAGTCTTGAAGCTTACAATGATCCTACTGAGTGGGCTAAAGAATACAGAGGATCTTACTTAAATACTGTGCAGATGGATTCCGATAACAATTCCAGTAAGATAAAAGTAAAAGCTACTCTAAAGCAGAATTTTTGATTTATATAAAATTATTTATGTAAAACTTATACAATTACCTTAAGCAATTAACTGATGGTTTAAATAGGTGAGAATATGGGTACAAAAGTAGTATACTTTGCAATTATTTTGTTAGTATTATTGTCAATTCCTGGCGAAGCAAAATTTGTTATAATAGGATTTGAGGAGTCAATAAATCAAACAACTATTGAGGAACATAATATCATAAATTACACATTACACAAAAAGATTAATGCAATATCTACTGATATATCGGAAACAAGTTTACACGAGCTTAAAAAAGAAAAAAGCATTCGTTACATAGAAGATGATATTACTGTACATATTACTAAAAAAGTGTCACAATCTATTCAAGAAGTCGACTGGGGAATCGATTGTGTAAATGCACCGCAAGTATGGGCAAACAGCACTGGAAATAGCATAAAAATAGCCATTATCGACACAGGCATAAGCAAAAAGCATCCTGATCTTATTGTTGCCGGAGGAGTTGATCTTAGAGATACAACTGAAAACAAGAAATGGGATGATGATAATGGGCATGGCACACATGTTGCCGGTATAATTGGTGCTTGTAATAACTCAATAGGGGTTGTAGGTGTAGCATATGATTCCGAATTATATGCAGTCAAAGTTCTGGATAATAATGGTAATGGACAGATATCAGATGTAATAGAAGGCATAGAATGGGCTATGGAAAATGATATGGATATTATCTCCTTGAGCCTTGGTACTAATCTATACTCACAGGCATTGGAAGATGCTTGTGAAGTTGCTTACAACTCAGATATTCTCTTAGTTGCCGCAGCAGGCAATAGTGGAGATGGAGATCTTACAACGAATAATGTTGAATATCCGGCGAAATTTGATTCCGTAATAGCTGTCGCAGCGATAGACTGCAACAATGTTTCACCAGTCTGGAGTGCGGACGGAACTGGAGTAGAGTTAGCTGCACCCGGTGTTGATATTTACTCTACTTATTTAGAAGGAGGCTATTTTATTAGTAGCGGTACATCAATGGCAGCACCTTTTGTAAGTGGTGTTGCTGCACTGATAAAAAGCGAAAATCCATCTTTGAGTTCAGAGGAAATCAGAAATCTATTGGTATATAGAGCGGTTGATTTGGGAACCATAGGCAAAGATAGTACTTTTGGATATGGACTTGTCCAGGCGAGTTGAATTAGAAGTTGCTGAAAGAGCGCAAAGGTGCAGGGAGGCGAAGATGTAGAGAAATTCCCTAACACTTTTGATTTCTTGCATCTTTTATTGAAATATAGATTTCTACAAGCCAAATATAGCTCTTTCAACATATACACAAATTCAGATTTTTGTAAGCCACAATGTTTAGAAAAAAAGCTTACAAAAATAAGACATTACTATACTTTAACAAAACCCAATGCGGCTGCCGGGATTCGAACCCGGGTTCATGGCTTGGGAAGCCACGGTCATAGCCACTAAACCACAGCCGCATGGAAAAGAGTAAGAAGAGTACAACTTCTAAGATTATAGATTTTATGGTGACAGGAGTGGGCTTCCTGTCACTTTATTGTACTTGGGATGTATTTTAGATCGAATAGCTCACGTTTCTGCTCTCGTGGATGCTGGCGATGTCATACGCTCCGGTGAGGCCGAGCTCTTCCAGGATGATGCTGATGAGCTGGTGTCTTGTCCGGTCCCTGGTTTCGAAAGTGGATTTGTACTCGGTGATCAGCTTTATACCGTCTTGGTCGGAGCCGAGGTGGAAAAGTGCGTCACCGTGGCCTAGTTGGTGGGCTTTCTTGCGGATGTTCTCTATCCGCTCCTCAAGATAGGTGGGGATCTCCTTCAGGTAGAGGTCAAAGCTCAGTTTGAATTTCCCCCGTCCGTGGTTCCTTATCGTCTCCTCCAGGAAGGTCTTGTTCGGTATCTTGTAGAAATCATTGTAGACATGCGGGTACGGGTCTACCACAACGTAGAAAAGCCCTACATGCTTCACGATCCCTCCTTTATCACCTACCTCGATATAGTCGCCTATCTTGAACGGTTTCTTTGTCAGCAGTATGAACCATGCGAAATAGGAGATAATGATATCCCTGAGGGCAAATGCAAAACCTGTGGTAAGCAGACCCAGGAATATGGCTATGTTCTGGACACCGAAACCAAGCTGCCAGAATGCAACGAGAATCGCTACCGAGTAGATAAAGGCCGTATATATCTTGCTGAGCAGGATCTTCTCTTCCTGCTCGCCTGCATCCCCGAAACGGTCGGGGATCAGGTACACTGTCAGTTTGATGAATACTGTCGCCATGATAAATGACAGCAGAACGATGACAATGGCATCCAGGAATGCAAGGACCAGATCAGGAACCATTATCAATTCCTGGCTGTTTGCAATTATAACGGCTTCAAGTGGCAGGACGCCTAAAATAAAAAGAAGGATCATCCTGCTGAAATCCTGATTGAACTTCCTTGCCTTATCCTTGAATTTGTTGATCTCTTCGTCGGTGGGTTTTATTCGGAGTGACTTCTTATGGGGCATATCTGGTTACTTTTTGCGTGGTCAAAAGGTTCTAACTTTTTGATCGCCAGTAAACAGAAGGGCCTTATCCCGTCTTCTGGTACTTGTCGATAATCTCCTCAAAGGAGTCTGCAATATACTTTAAGTTTTCTCTTCCGACCTGGAAGGTACTGAGCTTGAAATACTTAGTAAGTCCGGACTTTATTCCGTGGATGTTCCTCTCTTTAAGTTCCCTGTACAGGAAATACCGGCCTTTCTTAGCGGTCTGCGATATGTCGTACAGTACCGGAGCTTCAAAGAACATCAGGTCATGATCGTGCGGTTTTGCACCCATCTGCATGATACCGAAATCTTCCATCCTTGAAGAAAACCAGCGGGCATCCGCAACCTCATCGTACCATTTGCCCGTACGCTGCACCACATGAGGGAAAGATGCTATCATCGTCATAAGAGGTGCCCCCCTGACAGTACATCCCAGAAGCTCGACCTCCTTGTTCTTGTGGGTAGGGGACTTCCTGAACACGATATCAGCATACTCCTCCTTCACACCGAGCACGCCGATGGGACCTGAAGCCGCCATGGACTTGTGCCCGCTCCCGACAATGAAGTCGGCACCCAGCTTCCTGGCGTCAATAGGCATCCTTCCCACGGAGTAAGCTCCGTTGACCATCAATGGCACATCGTACCTGTGGCACAGGTCGGATATCCTTTTCACATCAGCAAGGTTCCCGTAACTGCCATCGGGATAGGTCACCTGCGCAAGTGCCGGTGCCTTACCGGTTTCCCTTATAATGTCCTCGATCACGGTTGCATAAGCCTCTTCATCAGTTTTGTATTCAGGGCTGCCGCTGTGGGGAACGGTCCGTACGTTGAGTCCCGCACGCTGTGCAGCAACAAAAGAAGAATAGTGAGCGAGCTCATCGAGCACGATGTAATCGCCTTCCTTTGCCATGGAGTGCATCACAGCGAATTTCGACTCCCTTGCGCCGTGGGTGATCCTCACCTCATCCGTGTTCAGGAACTCAGGAAGGGCGCTATGAACAAATTCCTCCACAGGAGGCTTCTTGATAAGGTCCAGCACCCCACCGCAAAAATCACAGACAGAATAGCCGTCTCCCCATTCAAGGAGTGCACGGCGTGCATCTTCAGTAAGTTTGCCGCCTGTCTGGAGAGGATCGATATTTATCGCATCCTTCGGTTCGCGTGGGATAAAACCAAATTTCTTAAGTGCTGCTTCATCAAGTACCATATCTTCACCGGTTATTATCTTAATAGTCCAGGATACTGGACATAATACTAATTACGAACATTCGTTAAAAACTATCCGTATATCTTCTTCATCAGCCATGCCATATTCCTGCCAAGGTTGCGCATGGTCTGTATTCCTTCCTCATCACCTGCAACATCGCCTTTAGCAAGACCGACACCAACGTTCCAGTAGCTTGAACCCGGAACTATCATCTCGTTTATGCCGAAGAAGTGATTCAGCGTATCATATACATGGATCGAGCCAGCCCTGCGGACAGCCACAACAGCAGCCCCGGTCTTCCGGGCAAGCATATCGCCGTTGGCCTTTGCAACAAAACCGGCCCTGTCGATCAATGCCTTCATTTCGGTGGTCACATCGGTGAAATAAGTGGGCGACGCAAGAATGATGCCATCCGCCTCATCCATTTTGGTAATCCACTTGTTCACAGGGTCATCATCAAATATGCACTTTCTGTCCCTGCGTTCGAAGCACTTCATACAGGCTGTGCAGCCCCGTAGTTTCTCACCTGTAAGATTCACGATTTCGGTCTCAATTCCTTCCTTCGCAAGTTCCTCAAAAACATAGTTCACAAGCATGGAAGTGTTCCCGTCCTTTCTGGGACTCCCATTAAAAGCAACAACTTTCATAGTAATCTCCCCTTCTGAATATCGTGCTTATCGCATATTAGACCATAGCCCGGCATAAATGACAATAACCATTGCTTTTGAAACACTGGAAAAATAGATCCTTCCTGAACTTCAGGAAGGCACAACTTATGATGTCGTTTTGAACTTATGCACTAACTGCACTTGAAAAAACCGAAATGAACTCGTCACACTGAGAAATAAGGCTCTTCAGTGCATCCTTCACAACATCTATAGGGTCAGCACCATCTGTTTTTACAAACAGCACAGGTTCACTGATAGATACGTGTTTCATATCGTAGGTTGCTATCTGCACTCTCTTGTCATCAAGGAGAACTGATTTGAGCATATTGAGAAGGGTATGTGTCTCTCCTATGATCTCAAGATGCATTTCATCCTCAGTCTTGTCAATGATCTTTAATTCCATCTTTGTCTCACCTGAATTAGATTATTAGTAGTATCAGAAATATATCAGAATATTCCGGTTCCATAGTCAGAGGATATCTTCCTCTTCTCGGTGCGGCCGCATGACGGGCACTTCAGCCTGTTGCCATCCAGCTCAAGGACGGTTCTGCATTTCGAACAGAAAGCTTTCATCACACCAAGTGATTTCTCTGATGTGCTAAGGCGCATGTTCTGGGTGTTTATGACCTTTGCCTTGACAATGTCGGACATGGAAAATTCCTGGGAAAGGCTCTTGACATAGGAATCCCGCACATTGGAAACATGGATAGCTGCAGAGCCGTTCATCTGGAACTCACGTTCTCCTTTGCCCTTGATGCCACCGATATCCACCAGAACGACAGAATCGCGCAGATTGGTTATGCCACCAATGACTATATCGCCCTCACAAAGCTCGGGAGGGGTACTTGTTTTAGGGACTACGGAGATTACCCTTGATTTCCTGTCAATGTGCACATAGCCGGTGCCAATTGAATGAATATCTCCTACGTCCACATACGTTCCGTTTCCCGCTGTGAACTCTTCAGTGGTACCTACAAGGTCACCGGGCATAACAAACTGTTTTTCTTCTTCGCTCATCATATCTTCTTCCGTGGATACGTTGTCTGGTTCCTGCTTTGTCGTATCACATTCTTCTGCCTTTTCCTCTGAGTCTTCTGCAATTACCTTTTCTTTCTTCACAGACCCAGCCGGGGACAGAGAAGTTTCAGCAGATCGGTCAACTTCACCGATCAGCTCATCCCCGGAACCGGAAGACTTGATCTTTCTGCGTGAAGTCTTTCTTCTATTTCTTATTCTAATTAGAATCCCTCTTATAACACTGAAATTCGTATAATTCTTATGATATTGAGATCAAATACAAAACTTGGAAATATAGTTCTTTCAAATAAGACTGCATTATGCCTTAAGGAGTTATCGCATAATGCGGTATACTTCTACATTGATTGTCTCTACTTCCTTTTTGTGGAATTTGAACGTTCTTTTCAGTGGAAACCCCGTTGTATACCAGTCACTTATCCTGGCATCTCCTATGAACTTCCTGATAAAATCATGGCTCCCACAGTTATGGATCGAATACACCACATCACTGGTTTTCAATGCACTTAAAAGGAACGGTCGGTCATTGCCCTTGGCCTGGGCACCGAACGGCGGGTTCATTACAACGGTATGCGCATGTCCCTCCACCTCGGAAATATCAGAATGCATGAACTCCACGTCCACGCCCAGTTTTTCCGCGTTCCTCCTGGCAATCTCCAGAGCCTTATTGTCAAGGTCAAAGCCGATCACCTTTTCAGCCCCGAGCAGCTTGGCCCCTATAGCAAGTACACCTGTTCCGCATCCAAGGTCAAAGACAGTATCCTCAAGGTCACCCTGCATATAGGCAAAATGCAAGAGTTCCGCAGCCAGCACCGCAGGGGTAGTGTACTGTTCAAGGGCAGCACTGGGAGAATCGAAACCCTCCACCTGCTCAAGCAACATCTCAAGTTTGCGCTGTTTCACTTACTCACCTGTAATCTCATCGAAGACAAGGTTCTCCCATTCCTTCTCTCCCAGAACTATCTCGAACTCCTGGGGAGTGAGCATTGGAGCATTGAACCTGCCCACCTCGTCAATCGCAAGTCTGGGACAGGCAGTGTTCACAAAGGCATCGACCCTGAACTGCAATAGCTGGTCAGGGGTCACAAGGTCCATGGAAAATATATGGGCCTGTTTTTCATGTTTGATTGCCAGGGCTTTCAGTCCTTCTGCCAGTTCCATTCTCTCCTGTCCCGGCTTTGAAGATACCACGATCCCGAAAACGCCCGCATCCAGGGACTTTGCTATGACTGCGCTTCTCTGCCTGAGTATCCTTGAAGAATCGACCTCACGCACTTCATTGACGAACGGGTCTGCCACAAGCACCCTCTTCCCGGTAGAAAGGGACACCCCAAGTGGATGGAACTCTCCGCTGCCTATGTAAAGATATTCATCGCATTCCTCACTGCGGGCTGCAGAGAAATTGCATCCCAGCACCTGCCCGGGATACGCTATCTTGCTGTCACCTGTGCCTATGACACATTCCTTCCCGCCGGATTCCAGAATACTGCAGGCATCCTCAAGTTTGTGTACATGCTGGACGGTGGTGATAAGGCCTATCCTCTGTCCATTGAGTTCTGAGACTGCCTTTCTGACAACCCCGGTGATATCCGCATTGGAGCGGGTCTCAATGAAATATACCTTGCTCCCAGATGAATCGTCATCAAGCTGGGCATGTCCGAAATGGAACAGCAGGTCTACTCTTCCAAGCAAGGCAACATCAAGGTCACATGCCCCAAAACAAGGATTTCCCGAGATTATAACCCTAACCCCTGTTTCCTCCTCAATGCGCGCCGCAATTCCGGGTGACCTGCGTTTGAAGCCTTCCGGGAACTGCAGTCCGATCAGTCTGACATCACTGTCCTTTATTATAGATACGATGCGTTCGATCTGAAAATCAAAGCTTTCTACTTCCATGTCAGTCCTCAATGGAAACACCTTTTTCATTAACGCTTATACGGACCAGGGTCTTTACCTCAAATCCCATGTCCCGCATTTGCGAAACTCCGTCACCCCTCTCTATAACAACAACAGTATCGCATACCTCTGCACCTATACTTTTCAGGGCACTGATAAGTGCCATAAGTGTGCCACCTGTACTTATCACATCATCTACGATCAGTATCCGGTCTCCCTTTTTGATTGCATTTATGTAGAGCTCGCCCTTCGAGTAACCGGTCTTCTGGGACAGAGTGATCTCGCCATCCAGCCCATAGGGACGTTTGCGTATTATGGAAAAAGGGATACCCGTTCTCAGTGAAAGGGCTGTAGCAAGAGGGATACCCATAGCCTCAACAGCGATTATCCTGTCAACATCCATATCAGCTATTTCCATGATATGCTTCGTTATCTCCTCAAGCAGTTCAGGCTCAAGGAACGGCACACCGTCGGATATGGGATGGATGAAATAATGATATTCCCCCCTGCGGACAATAGGGGCTTTCAGTAATGAATCGTGAAGTTTTTCCAGCATAGTTATGGCTTAATACCTGACATTATATAAAGAGGGTCCCCATGTTGCCTGCAATTTTCATTCGTTGGCCTTCGGAAAAGTCAGTAAATGAGAAACGATACTGTCTACTTAAATTCATCTGCTTTTAACGTTAAATCAAATTACCGATTATAATCGATGATCTTGGTGAGTATCGGTATCGGCTTATTTTCAGACCATCCGATACTATGAGTTAATATCAAAAAGATCGTTTTCCGGCGTATTACCCCTATCATATTATAGTCATATACCCAGCTCTTTCCTGAGCTCTTCCAGGGTTGAGACTTTACCGGCCCGGATCTGCTCACATGCTTCCTCTACCTCCCTTTTCGCCTCACCGGACAACTCTTTTGTATCCTCGAGCAGACCCCGGATGACCTCTTCATATGTCTCCTCTGGGAACAGTTTCCGATCTGCCAGTTCATCCCGTAACTCTTCACTTATCTCTATCGTTATTGTCATACTAAGTTATAGCACAATATATCGTATTCAAGTTTTGCAACCTGAAGTAAAATCCACCAAACAAGAAAAGAATTCGAGATTCCCCTAAACACAGTTGTCGTGATGGTCGTGGTCTCTCTGATGGTTGTTATTGTGCTGTTTCTTGTTGAGGGCACCAGCAGGAATTATACGGACATCTTAGGCAGCAATAGGGGGGACAAGCACTGATGAGACAACTTTTGAGCCAAATGTTTTTGATGGCGGAAAGAATGAGATCACACCGCTGCATAAGCTGTTTTTGAATTCCTTTCCTCGCAGATTGCCGAATAGATGTCTTCTTTGCTGAGGGACCCCGGATGATAATAACTGCCGTTGCTCTGCATAGCTACTTCCTGAGAGAGTTTTGAGCCGTTCTCACTTATATCTATGACAAGCAAGTTGATATGGTGCCGGGATACCTGTTTACAGACCTGCATGATCTCCCTTCTTATATTTCCACCCAGATGCAAAGAACAGTTGGCTGTCCCATCAGTGACAAGGATCATTATAGGAACTGCAGAAGGCTCCTTTTTCAGCTCCCTCATGAGAGTGTCCAGCCCGGTGAGCATGCCTGATGCCATGGGTGTCGTGCCCCCGAAAGGCACCCTCTCCAGATATCGTTTGGCAGCCTCCACAGATGAAGTGAAAGGAAGCACAAGCTCCGCGGACCTGCCGCAATAGGTTACCAGGGAAACCCTGTCACGTTTCTGGTAAGCATCCTTCAGCAGGGCTATGACGACATCAGTAGTGATCCGTATCTTCTCATGGTCGTCCATGGAGCCGGATGTGTCAAAGACAATGTTGATCAGGCTGGAGATACGCCTTCTGCGCACTTTCTCCCTTATGTCGCTCTTTCTTATCTCGATCTTTCCGTCCTTTGCGTGGAAAGCCGCTGCACGGACGGTCGGAGCGATGGCAATGTCTGTGATCTTCTCACCCGGCATCCTGTATCGAACATACCGTCCACGCTTGCCTTTGGTCAATACTTCCGCACGTCTTCCGGATTTGAGCCTGCCTGAGGCAAGCCTCTTCTTCTGGGAATTTCGGGCAAAATCAGTCAGTATCTTTGCTACTACCCGATCATCCTGCCTGTCCTTGAGAAGCTTTTCGGAGCGGCCATCCGGAATGATTCCTTCCTGCTCCTGCAAGAAAATATCATCACCTGATTTGTATTCCCCTCCGGGAACATATTTTCGCGGAGTGAGATCCACAACGACTCCGGCCTCACTTCCGGAGGGAGTCTGAGAGAACACACCCCGTGAATCCGGCTCTTCAATCAATAACATTACCTTTCCATCAGAAGCCCCGGCCCTATCCATTGAAGAAACAGGATCTTCCCCGATGATCATCATATCACCATCATTACCTGCAGATGATGCTGAGACGGGATCTTCTGCCGGGAGATTACCCCGGACAACTGAATCAGATTCACCTTCGCTTATCGGCCCATCTTCCCCATTAAGGACTTCAGCCACTGTTCCAGCCGGAAATAAACTTTCCTGGGGTAATTCGCCTGTATCAGATTCTTCAATACCTTCAACAGGGTCATCCACGCCGAATAAAGCAAGATCATATTCGGCATTTTCCTCCAGGAACGGTTTGAAGAAAAGAACTGGATCTACTTTCAGATGATCGGAATCGGCTATGAAATAAACAGTCTCTATTTCAGCAGGTCTCAACTGCTCGATATTCAGGTATAATAGATTGTACAGCGTATCCGTATCCACTTTCGAGATGTCGGATACAGCGTTTCTGGGAATGCGCAGGCCGAGTACAGGCTCACCTATGTGCATCACCCTGATGTCATAGTTCCTTGACAGGTTCCTGCGCAGACGCAGAATGGTTTCTTCGCTGCTCATTCCCCACCTTACCTTTATACAGCGCCCTCTACAACGGCACGTAACTGGTCTGCACTGAACTCCTCTTCCTCGAATGGCTTCTTGCGCATCCTGTGAGGCAGGACCATTTCCGCGGCCTCGATGATATCGTCGTTAGTGATACGTTCCCTGCCCTCGTAGGCTGCGTTGGTGCGGGCAGCACGTTCGATCATGATATCGGCACGGTGGCCGTCCACGTTGAAAGCGATGCATATCTCGACGATGGTGCGCATGTTATCCCTGGTAATCGTCACCCTTGGCAGCAGTTGGACTGCCTTGATAATCTTTGAGCGCAGCTTGTCCTGCTCTGCCTCGAATTCGCGTATGAAGTGCTTGGGGTTATCATTGAACTGATTCCTCCTCTCAACGATCTCAATGCGCTGTTCCACGTCGTAGATACCCGTGACCTCCACCTGCAGGGCTATCCTGTCAAGCAGCTGCGGTCTCAGTTCACCTTCCTCCGGATTCATGCTGCCCACAATGATAAAGTTGGCAGGATGGCTGACACTCACACCCTCGCGCTCGACGGTGTTTACACCCATTGCTGCGGCATCTAGTAGCGCATCGACCACGAAATCATCAAGCAGGTTGATCTCGTCAACATAGAGGATGCCCCTGTTGGCCTGGGCAAGTATGCCCGGGTCAAAGGCCTGAACACCCTGCCGGACTGCCTTTTCAATATCAAGGCTGCCTACGACCCTGTCCTCCGTAGCACCTACAGGCAGGTCCACGACCTTCATCTGGCGCTTGTGTGCCCGAAGCTTGCCGCTCATTTTCTTTTCCAAACATTCCCAACAGAATTTCTCGGAATCCGAAGGATCACAATTGAACCTGCATCCTTCCACGACCTCTATTTCAGGCAATACTTCTGCCAATCCCCTGATGGCTGTCGATTTAGCGGTTCCTTTCTGACCCCGTATAAGCACTCCGCCAATTGACGGATTGATAGTGTTCAGTATCAGGGCACGAAGCATTTTTTCCTGACCTACTATGGCGGATACGGGATATAACACCCTTTCCGTTCTCGTAGCTGCCCTTACAATCTCCTCCGGTGAAACGGCAGGAGTTTCTATTTCTTTAGGGACCTCTTTTATTGTCCCGCTGATATTCAAGCCCATATTATCTCCCTCTTGAGCAAGGAATTCCTTTTTCTATGATCGAAATTACATATATCTCAGTATTATTGCTGATATCAGTGCCATGAAAAGCAACACAAGCCCTACGGAAAACAGTCCGAATAGGATTTTCCTGTGTACTTTTTTTTCCTCGTTCTGCGCAAGTCCGTTGAGTTCGTACAATGCATATACCATGGATAGCAGAAAGGCCATTGATGACAATAGCAAAAGTGAACCCGCGACGACAATGTATTCAGCTGTCCATGTCAGGGTATTTGCAGTCAGAAGATCGATGAAGAAATCCTTACCATTCCTCTCGTAAGCAGATGTGATCCACATCATCGTATATGCGATCTCGGCAGAACTCAGAATAACCGAACATATGGCCGTTGTCATAAGCGTGATCATTGTCCCTATATCAGGGATCTTCAGATCTATTTTCCATTCATCACCCACATTTTCACCTTGAAGTTTTTATAAAATTGATTATAGAATAGTTTTCAATTACATTTACAAGTATTTAGTGATTAAAATAATAAAAACGTATTTACTGAAGAAACTACCAGAGTGAAAAGATATACATTAAAAAGAGGAAGTTCATAACGTTTTTACTAACTGTTGATCTCACCGAACTCACGAAGGATCAGTTCCGACAGCCCTACACTGACATCAACCGACCTCATCATCGTATCCGCACGTACCACTTTACAACCAACATCCTCGAAAGCGGCATCTTCTATGGCATCCTGATTGTCTATGATGAAAGTATCCACAAACTCGCTGTAGTAAGCCGCAACACCGGCAGAGGATACATCGATCCCCCTGGCATGCATTAGTTTCCCGGCAGGCCCGCTCACGGGCTCATTTCCGATGATGGGGCTTACAGCGATCACTTTCTTCGTCCTGAGGATATCGACCATCCCGGGAAGCCCTATTATCGGACCGATACTTGTTATGGGATTGCTTGGTCCGATAAGCACCTCATCCTCATTCTCCAGTGCACGCAGGACGGCAGGCGATATGGCAGCCCTGTCGATACCTTCCTGAAACACATCGAGCACCTCGGGCTCCCCGCGGTTTGCTATCCAGAAGTCCTGGAAATGCATCTTCCCCGAAGGAGTGACTATGGTTGTCGAAACCGGATCATCTGACATGGGAAAGACTCTTGCCTTTATGCCCATGGAATCTGATAATTTCATGATCGCTTCTGTCAGCGTATTCCCTTCCCTGAGATAGTTCGAGCGCATGACATGGGTCGCGCGGTCAAGATCCCCGAGCATCATCCTTTCCCTGTGCCCCAGGGATTTCATTGCCTCATGGGTGCGGAAGGTATCACCTTCGATGCCCCACCACTTTTTGAGGTCGATCCTGTCCGAGAAAAGGTAGAGGACAGTATCAATGTCAGGTGTGACAAGGTTCCCGGATACCCAGAGGTCCTCTGCGGTATTCACAACGACGGTGATGCCCTTTTCGGAGATAACTTTACGAAATCCGTTCAATAATTTTGGTGTGCCTGTTCCGCCTGAGAAGATTATCATGTGTTTTTCATCCGTATATTATCAAAATAGCTGTACGGCAGAACGTATTCAAACAATAAAAATGATTTTGCGATAATATTTGTAAGAATTGTGCTCTCAGGGATTTTGACAATGCAAACACAAAAATACTAACACTCAGATAGTCTGGGAAAAAAACCATTCTATCGATTACTATGAAACAGATGACCCCTGCCATGCAGCAGTACTATGCTGCCAAGGAAGAGCATAAGGATGCCCTCATATTCTTCAGGATGGGGGATTTTTACGAGTCCTTCGGAGAGGATGCAAAGACCATTGCCAGAGAACTGGAAATTACCCTTACTACAAGAGGGAGAGGCAAGGACGGGAAGGAGATGCCGCTGGCGGGTATTCCCTATCACGCCATTGACAACTACCTCCCCAGGCTCATCAAGAAAGGATACAAGGTAGCCATATGTGAGCAGCTCGAGGACCCAAAGCAGGCCAAGGGAGTCGTGAAGCGAGGTGTTGTGCGGGTTGTGACTCCAGGCACTGCAATGGACTCGTCAATGTTCCCGGACGCATCCAATAACTATCTCATGGCCCTGCATGGAGAAGAGAAGGATTTCGGGCTTGCTTTCCTGGATATCTCCACTGGAGAGTTCCTTACCACACAGCTTACCGACAGTGCACCCTATGACAGGATAGCCAGCGAAGCCGCACGCATGGGACCCTCCGAGTGCATCCTGCCACCCTCTTTGCTTGCAGATGAGCGGCTGGCGGAACGTTTGAAGGGACTGAAGCTGATCATCCATGAGTACGACGAGTATGCCTTTGAAGAGGAAACTGCAAATAAACTGCTTACCGAACATTTCAGTGTATCCACCCTTGAAGGCATGGGCTGTAGCGAACTACCGTTCGCGGTATCGTCTGCAGGTGCAGCACTGAAGTATGCGTTTGACACACAGATGCGGGAACTCTCCCAGGTGCAGCATCTCAAGACCTATTTTGATTCCGAGTTCATGGTGCTTGACGCCATTACCCTGCGCAATCTCGAGATCGTGAAGAACGTCAGGGGCGAGGGCAACGATTCCACCCTGCTGCATGTGCTGGATGACACAAGGACCCCCATGGGCAGCAGGCTGCTGCAGAAATGGCTGCTAAAACCTTTGATATCCGTGGAGGATATTAATGACAGGCTGGATGCAGTTGCCGAACTGGAGTCGAACACCCTTGTGCGCTTCGACCTGAGATCACACCTCTCCCAGGTGCGTGACATGGAAAGGCTGGTCGGCAGGGTGATGTATGGCAATTCCAATGCAAGGGACCTGATATCACTCAAAAGGTCACTTAAAGCTGTTCCGCTCATGATCGAGTCACTGCAGGGATGCTCTGATCCGGCCCTCCTGAAGTACATATGTTCGGAACTTAGCTCCTTCAGCGAACTTGGTGAACTGGCCGAACTGATAGACAGGGCCATTGCGGAGGAGCCACCTGTAAGTGTCAGGGACGGCGGGATGATAAAGTTCGGCTACAATGAAAGGCTTGATGAACTCAAGAGCATGTCAAAGGACGGAAAACACTGGATAGCGGAGTTCCAGCGGAAGGAGCGTGAAAGGACAGGAATCAAGTCACTCAAGGTAGGATACAACAAAGTATTCGGCTACTATCTTGAGATTACCAAGGCCAATATATCCCAGGTACCGGACGATTACATCCGCAAGCAGACCATGACCAACGCCGAGAGGTTCTACACGCCCCAGCTCAAGGAACGTGAGAGCGAGATACTATCCGCAGATGACAAGGCCACGGCCCTTGAATATGAACTGCTGTGCGAGATCAACTCCAGGGTGGCATCACATGCACCGGAACTGCAAAATACAGCAGTCATGATCGGTACGCTGGATGTCCTGACCAACCTTGCAGAAGTTGCTGCAAATAACAACTATGTGAGGCCGGCCATCACCAATGACTGCAGGCTGCTCATAAGGGACGGAAGACACCCGGTGGTCGAGAATTCAACTCCAGGCGGGTTCGTGCCCAATGATACCGAGATGGACTGCCAGAACAATCAGTTCATGCTTATCACCGGACCTAACATGGCAGGTAAATCTACATACATGCGCCAGATAGCCATGATCGTGATAATGGCACAGGCAGGCTCCTTCGTGCCCGCATCCCATGCATCCATCGGCATCGTTGACCGCGTGTTCACAAGGGTCGGGGCCTTTGATGACCTTGCAAGCGGACAGAGTACCTTCATGGTGGAAATGGTCGAACTTGCAAACATCCTGAACAATGCGACCCCGAAAAGCCTTGTGCTGCTGGATGAGGTCGGCAGGGGCACCAGCACCTATGACGGTTATAGTATCGCAAAGGCGGTGGTGGAGTATATCCACAATAAAGGGCGCGTGGGCGTCAGGTCCCTGTTCGCCACTCACTACCACCAGCTAACGGAACTTGCAGGCTCATTGAAGAGGGTGAAGAACTTCCACATCGCAGTGAAAGAGGATGGTGATGACCTTGTATTCCTGCGAAAGATCGTGCCGGGTGCAACCGATAAGAGCTACGGCATCCATGTGGCAAGGATCGCGGGCGTCCCCCATGCTGTCACAAGCAGGGCGAGGGAAATACTGGAGGATATCGAGAACGGAAGTGCCATAGCCATGAATGATAACAGGAATGGCAAGAAACACCGCAGCAATGCCAAGTACACCCAGGTGATCCTTTTCGACCAGAATGCTTCCGGCGAGGAGCAGGAAATGCATCCTGTTGTCGAAGAGCTCAAGGCCATGGATATCAACTCACTGACACCACTGGAAGCACTGAACAAACTGAGCCAGATAAAGAGCAGGCTCTCAGGCGAAGGGAATAAGTAAATGACAGGGCGCTGACCGCGCTCATTCGCTTTATTCGTCCGGCAATCCTTTGCCGATACTCTTCTTTTGTAATACCATCCATGCAACCAGCACAAGGGCACCACAGCTCAGGGCAATGGCACCCAATACCTGTATCCTGTCCATCCACTCCTGGGACACCAGCCACATACCCACAGCGCCGAGGGTGAAGTATGTGAATATCAGCAGGGATGATGCAGAGCCTGCATCTTTGTGCACCTGCTCAAGCACGAGATGGTTGCTGGGCGGCCTGCTGATCCCTATGGAATATGTGATCATGGCCATCGGGATGGCAAAGCTCCACGGACCATGCTGCCCGGTTGCAAGAATAAGCATACCACCCAGTACGATCCCTGCAAAACCGGCGGTTATCAGGTATTTTGAGTCAGTCCTCTGTGTCAGTTTCAGGCATGACATCGACCCGGCCATCAGTGCCAGGGCATTGAAAGCAAAAAAATAACTGAAATTCTGCTCGCTCAGGCCGAATCCGTTGATGTACAGGGCGGAAGAACCGGCAATGAAGCTGTATAACGGCAAAAGGCTTACGGACATCACAAGGACCATGACAACGTAATTCCTGTTGAGTAAGAGGTTGCCATAGGAATGGATGACCTTTGAGAGAGGAGTTTCCGACTTTTCCTTAAGTGTTTCCGGTGTTCTGAGGACGCCCAGAAGACCTAACACACCCATCATTCCCTGAGTGAAGAATATCCAGTGCCATGAGAAACAGGCCAGTATCCATCCTCCCACGATCGGAGCGAACATCGGGGCCAGCGCCATGATGATCGCTATATATGCGAGCGTTCTTTCCCTTTCCTTACCTGAGAAGATATCCTTGGTCATGGCCATGGACAGGGAAGCACTTGCTGCGGCCCCTGCGGCCTGCAGCATTCGGAATGCTATCAATGTGGCTGCACTGTCTGCCACTGCGCAGAGCATGCTGGCAAATATGTACAGCGAGATACCGATGATAAGGGGTTTCCTGCGTCCGTACCTGTCTGATATGGGGCCGTAGAAAAGCAGGAAAAAACCATAGGTAACGAAAAAAACAATGAGGATCAGATTGACAACTGAGAGTGGCTGATCCCATGTTATGGCAAGGGAGGGAATAGCCGGCAGGATCATATCCGTAGAAAATGCCGGAAAGGCTGTCAGAAGTGCCAGTAATGGCACTATATTTTTAAATTCTCCCGTTTTATGCATCTTAACCCTTCTGTTCTTATGCTGCCTCTAAAAAGCATGAACAGATATAATGGTTATCTATAGTGTATCCACTTGTGCGCATTCATTTTTCCAAGGAAAAGTATGTGTATTCCCTGAAACCTCTTAGTAAGGGCTACAAGATTCGAATATTGAGAAGGGCGGAAAAGAAAATGACTGAAAAAGCATGTGATATTTCACGTTCCAGAATAAAGGTGCTCGACGAGTCCACCATCAACAAGATAGCAGCAGGTGAGGTTGTAGAAAGACCAGCTTCCGTGGTCAAGGAACTCCTTGATAATTCAATTGATGCACATGCAAGCGATATTCGAGTGGAAATAAGGGGGTCTGGCACGAAAAATATTACAGTTGCGGACAATGGTGCCGGAATGAGCCACACC
>JAWSUM010000039.1:0-23181 GCA_033549165.1 Methanolobus sp. | reverse complement strand
ATAAATTAAAAATAAATATATAGTATCAAGTGAATTAGAAACCGGGATGAATATGGAATTTAATGCTGATAATCCATTCGTGCAGGCAATTGCGGTATCCACCACACTGGCAGTGTTCATGATCGGTGTGGCGATGGGCATCATGAATCTGGCAAAAACGGGATCATCTTCAGTCCCCGTGCCTATCATACTCCTGATCTTCGCAGTCATTTTCATTGCAGGATCGGTCTACTTCGAGAACCGTGGTGCTGATTATATGGGCTCCCTGATAGGAGGGGCAATCGCATCCTTTGTTGCGACCTTTTCGGCAACGTCATTCTTTACAGGTGTCAATTACGCCTTTACCGGTGGCATCAGTGACCTGGGATCCGGACAGATCATATCAGCCCTTGCCATCTGTATGGTCGTAAGTATGCTCATAATCCGTACCTTGCAGCACAAATTACAGTCCCCTTATTAGTATCATTTTGTATTGATATTATCAATATTATCGATATTTTTTCTCTTCAATAGTGTTTTTTTTGCAAAAACCTTTTCAAGACAAGAAAAGTATTTATAGAACTTCAAACAATGATTAGTGCGTACACTCAATCATACATTGAACTCTGGAGATATTGAGATGGAGAAAGGACCTGAGAATAGTGGTGATCTAAGTTCGGAGACAGCGGATTCCGCAAAAGTTGAAGGGAGTCATCAGGAAGATGAGGCTTCACAACTTCGGGACAAGCTGTTACGACTCACTGCCGAATTTGATAATTTCAGGAAAAGAAGTATTCGCGAAAGGGAAGAATACCGCAAGTTCGCAGTCGAACAGATAATCACAGAGTTACTTGAAGTTTATGATAACTTCGAAAGGGCAATCGAATCTGCAAAACAGACCGATGACGTCGAATCTGTCGTTAAAGGGGTAGAAATGGTCTTCAGGCAGTTCACATCGATCCTTGAGAAAGAAGGACTGCAAAGAATCGAATGTAAAGGGGCGGAGTTTGATCCTAACCTGCATGAAGCCATAGTACATGTGGAACACCCGGAACACGAGGAAGGGACTGTCGTTGATGTCTGCAAGCCTGGTTATTACCTGCACTCAAAGGTGATCAGACCGGCAATGGTCGCAGTATCGAAAAAGCCCGGTGATGACTAAGAAAAGAACTCTTCAATGAAAGAGTGCTGTAAAATAAAAGAAGAACATAATAGTACATATCAATTAACGAAGAGGTATAGATTATGGGAAAGATTTTGGGAATTGACCTTGGAACGACTAATTCATGTATGGCGGTTATCGAAGGTGGGGAGCCTACTATAATCCCGAATGCCGAGGGAGGCAGGACAACGCCTTCAGTTGTTGCCTTTTCCAAGAAGGGGGAAAAACTCGTAGGACAGGTTGCCAAGAGGCAGCTCATTACCAATCCCGACAACAGTGTCAGTTCGATTAAAAGACACATCGGTGAAGGCGATTATACAGTAAACCTCAATGGAAAGGATTACACTCCACAGGAGATCTCGGCAATGATTCTGCGCAAGCTGAAGGACGATGCCGAAGCATATCTTGGAGAGACCATCACTGATGCGGTTATCACGGTTCCTGCATACTTCGACGACTCACAGAGACAGGCTACAAAGGACGCAGGCTCCATTGCAGGTTTCAACGTAAGGAGGATCATCAACGAGCCGACAGCAGCATCCCTTGCCTACGGAATTGACAAGGAGGCAGGCGACCACAAGATCATGGTATATGACCTTGGAGGAGGTACATTCGATGTATCCGTCCTGGAACTCGGAGAAGGGGTCTTTGAAGTACTTTCCACAAGCGGTGACACACACCTTGGTGGAGACGATTTCGACCAGAGAGTCGTGGACCACATAGTAAACGAGTTCAAGAAGGAAGAAGGCATCGACCTTTCCAAAGACAAGGCTGCAATGCAGCGTCTGAAGGATGCAGCAGAAAAAGCCAAGATCGAACTCTCCAGTACCACATCCACCAATGTGAACCTTCCATTCATTACCGCTGATTCCAACGGACAGCCCAAGCACGTCGACATGGACATAACAAGGGCACAGTTCGAAAAGATGGTCGCAGACCTGCTTGACAAGACACTTGTATCCGTCAACCGTGCACTTGAGGACGCAAAACTCAAGCCGGGAGACCTCGAGAAAGTGTTGTTGATCGGCGGTTCCACCAGGATTCCGGCCGTTGTCGAGCTTGTACGCAAGGCCACAGGCAAGGATCCATTCAAGAATATCAACCCTGATGAAGCAGTTGCCATCGGAGCTGCAGTACAGGCCGGAGTTCTCAGCGGAGAGGTCCATGACGTACTCCTGCTCGATGTCACACCACTCACCCTTGGTATCGAAACCCTTGGAGGGGTCGCAACACCTCTCATCGAAAGGAACACAACGATACCCACAAGGAAAAGCCAGATATTCTCAACAGCGGCCGACAGCCAGCCTTCTGTGGAGATTCACGTACTTCAGGGCGAAAGAGGCATTGCCTCAGCCAACCAGACCCTTGGAAAGTTCATGCTCGACGGCATACCTCCCGCACCAAGAGGTGTCCCGCAGATCGAGGTCACCTTTGATATAGATGCAAATGGCATCCTTCATGTAACTGCAAAGGACCTTGGTACCGGCAAGAAGCAGTCCATATCCATCCAGAAGCCCGGCGGACTCAGCGATGAGGAGATCGACAGGATGGTCAAGGATGCAGAAGCCCATGCAGAAGAAGACAAGAAGCGTAAGGAAGAGGTAGAGGTCAGGAACACTGCAGAATCCCTCATCAACGCCACAGAGAAGACCCTTAAGGAAGCAGGGGATGTTGCAACCCCCGAACAGAAGTCCAAGGTCGAGGGTGCCTTAGAGGATCTGAAGAAGGCCATGGAGGGTGATGATATTGAAGACATCAAGTCCAAAACCGAAGCACTTCAGACCGCCATGTATGACATATCTGCTGCAATGTACCAGAAAGCCCAGGAAGAGGCTGCTTCAGCCGCATCTGCTGAAGAGGGTGCTACCGCCCCGGAAGGTTCCTCTGATGAGAACATCGTTGATGCCGACTATGAAGTAGTCGACGATGAGAAATAAGCACGGCTTAAGAAAACTACAAGTAAGATACTGCAATTGACAGTATCTTACATTGATATCTATGTAGCAGAGGAAACCCACAGGAATCATATATGTCCACTACACGCGATTATTATGAAATACTCGGTGTATCGAAAGATGCAACAGAAACTGAGATCAAAAAGGAATACCGCAAACTTGCGATGAAGTACCACCCGGACAAGAACAAGGAAGCGGATGCTGAAGAGAAATTCAAGGAGATATCAGAGGCGTATGCAGTCCTTTCCGATGCCGAGAAAAGAGAACAGTACAATCGTTTCGGTCATGCAGGTATTGATAGTCGCTACACCCAGGAAGACATCTTCAGAAGCGCGGATTTCAGAGGTTTTGAAGACCTTGGGGATATCCTTGGAGGGATTTTCGGAGGTGCTTTCGGAGGATTTGGAGGGTTCGGAGGATTTGGCGGCGCACAACAACGCCGTGGACCTGTAAGGGGATCCGATCTGCGCTATGACCTGACCATCACACTTGAACAGGCTGCCACGGGGGCAGAAACAACCATCACTGTCCCAAGGGCAGAGAGGTGTGATGTATGTGGAGGCACAGGTGCAAAGCCAGGCACAAGTCCAAAAACATGTCCGACATGCCGCGGTTCGGGACAGGTGACACATGCCCGGAATACTCCTTTCGGACGCTTCATGTCAACAACGACATGTAATGTATGTCACGGTACCGGGGAGATCATAGAGGAACCATGCACCGCATGCAGGGGTACCGGTAAGCAGAAGAAGGTACGCAAGATATCCGTAAAGGTACCGAAGGGTGCGGATAACGGAATGCGTTTAAAGATCAGTGGTGAAGGAGAGGACGGCAGTCCTGGTGCTCCTAAAGGTGATCTCTACGTGGTCATCCATGTTGAACCTCATAAATTATTTGAACGTGCAGGCGACGACATACTCTATGAGCTCCCAATCAACTTCTCACAGGCAGCCCTTGGTGCCGATGTAATGGTTCCCACACTGCACGGCAAGGTAAAGATGAGCATAAAGCCAGGGGCCCAGACACATTCCATATTGCGCCTGAAAGGTAAAGGAATGCCATATCTGCACGGACGCGGGCAAGGAGACCAGCTTGTCAGGGTCATTGTGAGGACACCCACTAAACTTACAGAGGAACAGAAAGAACTGCTTAAGAAGCTGAACCTTTCAACAGAGGGGGAACATGCGAAGCATACCAAGGGCGGCAAAGGCATATTTGACAAGGTAAAGGAAGCCTTTGACTAGCTACCAATATCGAATATGTAAAAATCCTTTTTTACTTCTTTTTTAAGATATACAGTAAGGTTTAAAAACCAATACTTGGTATATGCCGTGTTCGTTCTCTATCAACTATACGCTTATGAAGGAATAACATGAAAATTGTGATCATCGGAGCCGGTGAAGTCGGTTACCATATTGCTAAAGCACTTCACCATGCAAATGATGTCGTAGTCATCGACCAAAGTGAAGAAGCATGCGAACGTGCCGATGAACTCGATGTCCAGATTGTTCAGGGCAACGGTGCCAACGTTTCCATACTCACCCAGGTCCTTGAAAACACAGACCTGCTTGTGGCCGTTACCGGATCGGATGAGGTAAATATCGTTGCCTGCATGGCATCAAAACTCATCGCTAAGGACAAGAACCGCTTAAATACGGTTGCAAGGGTAAGCAATCCTGATTATATTGACAAACCGGTTGCAAAACGTACACAGATAGGCATAGATACTATGATATGCCCTGAACTTACACTTGCCTCGGAAGTTGCCGAGATACTTGCAATACCCTACGCAATAGGTGCCGAATATTTTGCCGAAGGCAAGGTAGAGATGATGGAATTTGCCGTATCCCACGACAGCAAACTGGTTGGAAAAGAACTCCAGGAACTTAATATGGCCAACTTCTGTATTGTCAGCGCGCTTTTCAGGGAGGCAGAGGTCATCATCCCCCATGGAAAGGATACGATACAGGAAAACGACCACATTGTCGTTATCGGAAAACCGGCAGCCATGAAAGAAGTACGCAACCTGTTAGGCGAAAAAGTAGGCAAGCGCAGCAAGGTCATGATAATCGGAGGAGGCATCGTTGGATTCTATCTTGCAAAGCTCGTATCTAAGGGTGAGTTCGACCTCAAGGTAATCGAGACAAATAAAGAGCGTTCAGCCCAGATAGCAGATGAGCTCCCTGGCGTACTCGTACTCAATGGTGATGGCACTGACATCAATCTACTTAAGGATGAAGGTGTCGGAGAGATGGATGTCGTCATAGCAGTTACCAACAGTGACGAGAAGAACCTGCTCTGTGCATTGATAGCCAAGCAGCTTGGAGGGAAGAAAGTAATAGCCAGAGCCGACCGCTCGGATTATGTGTCCCTTTTCGAGATGGTAGGTGTGGACAGTGCAGTAAGTCCCAGACAAGCCACGGTTAACGAGGTCCTGAAACTGACAATGGGCAAGGGTATTGAAACTGTCACGACTATCGAAGGTGAAAAGGCGGAGATCATCGAATATACCACTTCCAGGAAATCAAAGATAGTAGGAAAACCACTTAAAAGTGTCAAATTCCCGGCGGATGCTATTGTCAGCATGGTTGTCCATAAGGGCAACACCATTGTTCCCCGTGGTGAATACGTCATTGAAGAAGGTGACAGGGTAGTAGTGTTTGCACTGCAGTCTGCGAACACTGAAGTAGAAAAACTGTTCAAGTAATTATTTTCCAGGAGCATGCTGCATGAATTATAGGATCATTCTCAATGTACTTGGAAACCTTCTTCGGTTCCTGGGACTTGTCATGATAGTTCCGCTCCTTGTGGCTGTCTACTATGGGGACTCTTTACTGCCGTTTGCAGGTGCAATAGTGATCACAGGTGTTCTGGGCATCATACTCTCCTATCGTTACGGAGTTGAAGGTGACTGGAAGATCAAAGAAGGATTTGCCATAGTTGCACTCGGATGGCTTGTAGCTGCAATTTTCGGAGCAATTCCGTTCATGCTTGAGGGTATAAGTCCCATAAATGCTGTTTTTGAATCAATGTCCGGATTCACAACAACCGGAGCCACTATTCTCCAGGATATTGAAAGTCACTCCCGGAGCATCCTTTTCTGGCGTAGTATGACCCAGTGGCTCGGAGGCATGGGAATCATCATGCTCTTTATCGCGATCCTACCTAAGTTGGGAGTTGCCGGAAGACAACTGTTCCGTGCCGAGTCCCCGGGACCTACGGAAGATAAGATCAAACCAAGGATAAGGGGAACTGCCAGGATCCTCTGGACCGTCTATGTGGCTATATCCGCAATCCAGGCAGTCTTACTCATGCTTGCAGGCATGGACCTCTACGATGCAGTGACGCATACATTCACAACGATGTCCACCGGCGGATTCTCTCCCTATGCACAGGGAATTGCTGCATTCAACAGTCCTCTAATAGAGGGGATCATAACTGTTTTCATGTTCATTGCCGGAGCAAACTTCGCCCTGCACTACAGGACCCTCTACACGGACCGCTACAGTCTTGTAAAGGACAATGAATTCAAGTTCTACACCCTCATCACCCTGGCAGCAACCGCCCTTCTGACATTCTCCCTATGGAACGACATGGGCGAGAATATCCTGACGGCTTTCAGGTACGCAATATTTCAGGTCGTTTCAATAACAACAACAACAGGTTTTGCTACGGCTGATTTCAATATGTGGACCGATTCTGCAAGGATCGTCTTGCTTGCTGTGATGTTCATAGGCGGATGTGCAGGTTCCACAGCGGGAGGAATAAAGATCGTAAGGTTCCTCCTTTTATTGAAATACTCACGGAATGCCCTTTTCAGGTCCGTTCATCCGAAGGCTGTAAAACCTATAAAATTCAACAATAAGACAGTGCCTGAGGATGTCATGCAGGCGATCGTATCTTTTGTGGTCATCTACATTATGATCTTTGCTGTATCCACAGCATTACTTTCCTTAATGGGAATGGAGCTGATAAGCTCAATTACTGCCTCAATTGCCACACTCGGGAATATCGGCCCGGGGTTCAATGCCGTAGGCCCGCTGTCCAATTTTGATGTAGTCCCTGCTCTTGGAAAACTGCTGCTTATAGCAAACATGTGGATTGGAAGGCTTGAAGTTTTCACAGTGATCGTGATGCTCACGCCGGAATTCTGGCGAAAGTAAGCAGGGAATTTATTTGAAAGGTTATTATGAGTACATAACCGGCATATTGCTTTGTTGAGCGGTGGCTGATAAGTATTTTTTGAGTTCCACGATCTTCAAAAGTTGATGTATTCCGGATGTTCCTTGAAATCCAGGTTTGAAAATTCACTCTTAAGGTCAGGATAAATTAAATAAAAAAAGTCATATCCGGCTGCCATCTGTAGACGGATACTCCGGATACTGTGTGCAGTAGCGATCAATTACGACGATCACGTTCAAAATCCAGCTCATATTTTACGACATTCTTGAACAGTACTCTCAAGTCCCAGAGAAGCTTCCGGTTCGCCTTGAACAGGGCATATAACAGATCAAGAAGACTCATGGTTGAAAAGTTGACACCCTTCAGTGAACGAGCCAGGCCGTTAAGCTCCTTGTCGGTGAATTTGATGAATACATTTTTCACGATAAGGCTGTTGTCGATCTCAAGTCCGATTGTCGAGCGCCATTTTTTCTCATATTCATTGAGTTTTGCAGCAGAGGCATCGCCTGCGGAGATCGCCCCATAGGCTACCTCGCCAGCGATCTTGCCAGCTTCCATAGCGTTGATGATACCTCCACCGGTTACCGGATCAGATTGCCTTGCAGCATCGCCCACAAGTATCAGGCCATTTGAAGTGGTCCTTTCTATGCTGCCACTCACGGGAACTCCTCCTACATCGATCTCAAGGATACGGGCATCGGGATACTTGTCTGCGACGAAGTCATTCAGATATTCAACTGCAGTTTTTTTACCGGACTTGCTTCCGAGAATTCCTATTCCCACATTTGCCAGATCCTGCCCCTTTGGGAAGATCCAGATATAACCTGCAGGTGCTATTTCATTACCAAGATAGAAGTAACAATAATCCTGGTCTATGCCTGTGCCACCCATCAGGAACTGTGCACATGTCTCAATATCCACGGGCTTGAGAGAAGTATCAATACCTGCCCATCTGCCTACCTTTGATTCGACTCCGTCGGCACCGATCACGATCTTGCATCGGACATCGCGTTCCTGTCCCTGGTGCATGATCTTGACGCCTTTTACAAAGTCATCTTCAATAATAAGTCCCGTTGCCCTTGTCTTCACAAAGACCTCAGCGCCTGCTTTTGCACTTTCATATGCGAGTGCCCTGTCAAACAGCTTCCGTTCAAGGACATAACCGACCTCTCCACCTGCAATCTCCTCTGCCATCTCTACCATGGTGCCATCCGGAGCGTATATGCGTGAACCCTTCACATCGGCACATATCCAGCGGCTGTCGGGATTGATATGCTTTCTCAGCCAGACCTTGCTTACTCCTTCGGCACACCTGACAGGATCTCCAATCTCCTGCCTTTTCTCTATCAGAAGAACACTAAGACCTTTTTCAGCTGCAGTTTTAGCTGTTACCGACCCGGCAGGACCTGCTCCGACCACTACGACGTCGTAATAGTCCTTCATCTGCTCACCTCAATGGCTCCTAACGGGCAGATCTTAGCGCAGATACCACAGCTCGTACAGCTATCATCCACTTCGATCCAAGTTTCGACCAACTCAAGCGCACCGGCAGGGCACACACCTACACATGCACCGCAGTATCCGCATTTGAACTTGTTAACTTCAATGGTCATCAATATCACCTGTGTTAATGTAATTTTTTCTAAAATAATCTTTAAGAAGATATATCTTTATTCCCCGTTACAAGAACGGAAATCGCGCAGGACTCTCCTGTATAGCGGGAGTGATAATAATATTATGCATTACTGGCACAAACTAAGTTTGACCCTTGACTTGCCGTTTCCCTCCATACCGAACTTACCGTCGATATAAGCCTTTGACAAACCATGACCGTGAAGCATGACCTCAACCAGGTCGTGAGGCTCGTCTATATCAGTACTGAGCAGGAAGGAATCGTAGACATGAACCGACTGTTCCATCTCATCCGCTATCCTGCAGTGATTAAGAAAACTTGAATCATAGTACCTGACATAGAACTTGTCCGGATCCCTGATGAACAGGACATTCGTCCCTCCACCTTTTCCGGGAACAATCACCAGGTCCTTTTCGATCAAAGTAATCTCTTTTATGTGCCGGGCAGTCACAAGTGGCAGATCGGCCATTATGACAAGGACAGGTTCACTGACAGTATCCAGATATCCGTTAATGGCCTTGTTAAGGTCATGCTCACTGAACAGTATATTTACGTCAAGGTCCCCGGGAACTCCGTTACTTGGAGTCGTTAGTATATCTATCCTGCTGAGCCCGGCGGCCTGAAGGCTTCTCACAACGTCCCTGAGCATAAGCTCCACGAAGTACTCCCGCTCTTCAAGCGTCAAAGCCGGAGAGAGCCGGGATTTTGCATTTTGCTTTTTATAGGGGATCACTGCTCTAATTTTTATTCCCCCATAGTTCATGGCAGGATATTCCAATGATATCTTCAGGATGCAATGTCTGTGTCCTCAGGCAATTTCCATGTTTGCTTTTCCCACATCAGTCGAATCGAACAATCTGCTGTAGATGGTGTTCCTCTGCCTTGGTTCCCTTCTGGAGGCACGGATGAACCATTCAAGTTCCTGAGCAGACATGAACTCTCCATTGGTCGCACCTGCGGATCTGGAGATCTTTTCTTCCATGAGCGTTCCTCCAAGGTCATTGGCACCGCATAACAGGGCTACCTGTGAGAGCTTTTTACCGAGCTTCACCCAGCTTGACTGGATATTGTTCACATGGGTGTTGAGGATGACCCGTGCAAGAGCATACACCTGGAGATCTTCGGTACCCGGAGTGATGTACTTTCCATTCCTCAACATCTCCTCACCAATACGGTTGTTATAAGGCATGAATGGCAGGGGCACGAACTCTGTGAATCCGCCGGTCTCTTTTTGTATGTCCCGGATAAGCATAATATGGTCGATCCTTTCTTCCATGGTCTCAATATGACCGTACATCATGGTGGCTGTGGTAGGTATCCCGGTTCGATGGGCTTTTTTGATCACATCGGCCCACTCATTCGTTTTCAGTTTGTTCGGACATATGATATCCCTCACTCTGTCGGAAAGTATCTCCGCAGCGGTTCCTGGCATGGATCCAAGACCTGCCCTTTTGAGCTCTGCCAGTGCCTCTTCTACGGAAATGTCGCTCTGCCTTGCAGCATGGTAGACTTCCATGGGTGAGAAGGCATGGATACTGATGTGAGGGAATTTCCCCTTCACTGACTCTATGATATTAAGGTAGAAATCCAGGTCAACGTCAGGCAGCAGGCCACCCTGGATGCATACTTCGGTTGCACCGAGCCTGTCAGCCTCTTTCACCTTTTCGAGTATTTGCTCGATGCTCAGAATATATCCATCTGAGTTGTGCTTGAAGGCACAGAATCCACAGTTACCGATACATTTGTTAGTGAAATTGATATTGCGGTTGATTATATACGTAACGATATCGCCCACTGAATCCTGTCGAAGCCTGTTAGCAAGCCCGAAAAGCTCGAACGGGGGAGCCTGAAGCAGGGAGAGAGCGTCCTCTTTTGTAGTCTTTCCTGCAAGCGCATTCTCGATAATGTCATCACTGATAGTAGGGTTCATTTCATTCTCCGGTGGATATTCGTGCATCCAACAAAAAATTGTGTTCCATTACATAACTATATGAATTCAAACTTTTCTGTAACCTTCTTCATCTGAAAGGGACAGGACGATATCTTTGATCCGGTCGCCGAACCAACCTTCCAACACGTATTTCGGGTATATGGGCAACCTCTCTTTAAGTGGAATACCTCTGACCATCTGTTGAAGTTGTTCAATGCTCGGCCATTGTGCCTCAGGATTTATCCAGTCCACGGTCACAGGAGATATACCGCCCAGATCTGTAGCACCGCACTGTATGAGTACATAAGGATCTATAAGGTTCGGTGCGACCTGTATCGTAACGTCAGCAGGGAGTATTTCCCTGGCTATCAGCACCGTCTGCATCATTTCCTCGTCTGTAGGAGGAGGACAATCAGCCATGGGTGTGCCGGGTTTTGGAGTGAAGTTCTGGATAATGACTTCCTGTATGTGCCCGTATTCGTTATGCAGGTCAGCGATCAGTTGCAGCGAATTTATCCTGTCGTCGAGTGTTTCTCCGATACCCACAAGCAATCCAGTTGTAAAGGGTATTTTTAATTCACCGGCATACCGTATCATCTTGATCCTGGCAGAAGGTTCCTTGCCAGGACTGGAAATATGCACCTCAAGGTCGGCAGTCGTTTCAAGCATAAGCCCCATACTTGCATTCAACGGTTTCAGGGACTCAAGTTCTGTGTAGTTCAGTACACCTGCATTTGTATGTGGAAGAAGGCCAATATCTATAGCGTTCCTGCAAAGTTCTGCCAGGTACTCCACAGTGGAAGCATAGCCCATATCTGAAAGCCATTGTTTGTATTTCGGAAAATCTTCTCCGTACTCGCCAAGGGTATAAAGGACCTCAGTACATCCTGCATTTTTACCGTTTTCGAGTATAGGTCGGATCTCATCCAGAGTCATCAACCTTGCTTCGGGGTCATCAGGACTACGTCTGAAAGTACAATATCCGCAGTTGTTCCTGCAGACATTGGTCACGGGTATGAACACGTTGCGGCAAAATGTGACAAATTCGGGCATCGTTACTTCCATAGATACAATAACAAATACATAAGTTTAATTGAAGGCCCGGATATACGGGGCGAAGTCTGGATATCTGTTTGTTAGCGTCCTGTAAATGACCCTACATATTTATCAATTTTTCACTTTTATTTTAATAATTGGCATAAATGAATATAATGTTACTTTATTAGGGTCACTGAAATTATAATACCTTTAGAAAAACGAGCCCTGTACAAATATAGACCCGGGCATCATCTTCAGGGGCAACACCAAATTAATCAAGGTTCAGGTTAAGTAAGAAATCTGCTATATTACCCGTTGCGGGTTGGGAGTGACAAGCAAATTGGGAGTGGATCATGCGAGATATGGGGGTATCCCGGATTCACAAGGAAGAGGCGCTTTATATGATGGCCATCGGCGTCTCTGCCTGTATCTCAAGAAAAGATAGCTGATGTATATTGAGTGGAACTGCATATCGTGACAAAACGGATGATGTAATCCGATCATAAAAAATCACAAGGATCACCTGACTTTACTTATGCGCTACCGTAGGCAACATTACTTTGATGCATCCCTTCTTTTATATTCCATCTTTTAGAAATAATGCATATTGCAAGATATATATATACGAAGGTACATTGCAATGTAACGGGAAAAACAATGCACAGATCAACAAAACGCAGTATTCCGTGCCGTGAAATAATCGGCATTTTTCTAATTTTACTGATCACATTTGTGTATAGCAATTTTGTTTTTGCTGTTGAGTACGCTGATAGCTTTTCAATCAGTATGAGACCCAAAGTACTCTCATATAAGGCAGCCGGAGAACCTGTCAAACTGATAGACAATGAGTCGTCCCATGACCCCACGTGGGATGAACTTATGCTTTTCCTGAAAGAGGATGACACTGACAGGATACTTTACCAGAACAATAGTTTTGACTGTGTTGATTTTGCAGAAAGGCTGCACAACAATGCAGAGAAAGCTGGCATCAGAGCTGCGTATGTTTCAGTAGAATACCATGATCTTCCGAAGGGTCATGCCATTAATGCCTTCCAGACAAGTGATAAAGGTCTTACCTTCATTGATTGTACAGGCGCACAATTCCCCCTCGGAGAACTGGACAGTTTTGATAAGGTCGCTTACATAGAAGAGGACAAAGACTATGGTATTGTATCCATCTATTACACTGAAACCCCGGATTATGAGTTCTATGATCTAAGAAAGAATAACCCGCGGCTTAGAGGATTCTTCAAAGGCATCGGCATAGTCAAAAGCGCACATGTATACTGGGAATACTAGGAAGAACTAAGGAAAACAGGAACTTCAACTATAGTTACTAGTATTATTTATCCGGATTCCGTAGAACTGTTGTTTGAACTGGCCCGGAATCAAATAGATATGACATTCATAACTATTCCTGAAATAATGAATAAAATGAGAACAAAAGAGCCTAACATATTAAAGCAGCTTGTTGGCAGCGGCCAGATAAAGTTCTTCCTTTACAATAGTGAGATGCATTTTACGGCCTTTGCACAAAATGATGACGGGCTTTTTCTGCTAATGGCAAAAAAAGACGGCAGTTTCGATAATAGAATTCTCCTGGCCCGCGAACAGGGTGCACTTGCGTGGGGGAAAGAGCTCTTTGAATATTACAGGAAGGATGCTGTACCGATAAATGACTGGGAGCAGCTTGATCGACTTCTGGTCAGAAAAGAGAAACGGAAAAATCGAATTGCAGAGCTCAATGGAACTCACTGAAGCGCTCACAGATAACTCTTGGCCTCATACATCCAGGGACTCCATGAGCGCATAGAAATACTGTGCCTCGTGCGTGACATACAACCGGTACCATGTTTCAAGCGTCTGGGGAGAGAATACATCAAGCTCCCTGAGCACCTCACGTGCAAAATCAATTGGGGCGACACCTGATGCTGTAATGAGCTTACCATCTGCGACAACAGGCTGCTGTCTATAGAATGCTTCCCCTGTGTATGTTGGGACGACCGCTTTCAGATAGCCAAGGTCGTTGCTTGTGTGAGGCCTGCTATCCAATAGCCCGGCCTTTGCCAGACCCACAGTTGCGCCGCATATGGCAGCTACAAAGACCCCCTCCTCCTGGAACTCATTTACTTTTTCCATCATAGGCACATGAATATCTTCAAGCCAGGTATCACCGCCGGACAGGATCAGCACTCCTGCATCATCTGCCGTGCACTCTTCAAGACTCAAGTCCGGCATGATACGCACACCACCCATGGTGACAACAGGCTCTTTAGCTATACCCACAGTCCTTACTGTGTATCCAGTGGCACCCTTCCTGAAGTAGCGACCTGAATGCAGTTCGGCGATAAGGAAACCGGGCTCCCAGTCAGCCATAGTGTCGAATACGTAGAGATAAGCGGTCTTGGTCATTGTAATGCTCCGGTTTTACAGAAAAAACATGCAAGTCACTACATATGATTTTTTTGGTCCATCATTATAACTGAATAGCTCGTATATAATTCCGGATATGATCAGAAGCACTGAAAAAGTGGTAAAACCTTGTACAAGGACTGGTAATATTCAGAGACTGGCTTCAAAATAGAACATCTGCATAAATGGGATTTGTATGAACTCCGACAAGCTGATGCAGCTAAGGCTCAGTAACCAACAGATAGCAGAGACTGGATTCAAAACGGTCAAAGACATTTTTGGCTGGATGGGCGCCATTCAGGCCCAGGATTACAATATGGCAAAGTGGGCCATCGGGATCAGGCTACCCGGCTCAACGGACAGGACGATCGAAGAATCGATTGCCAAAGGAGATATAATCAGGACTCATCTGCTAAGACCAACATGGCATTTAGTCTCTGCCGATGATATCTACTGGATGCTCGAATTGACGGGCCCGCGTATTAAGGCTTCACTAAGGTCAAGACACAGACAATTAGGATTGACAGATGCGATCTTTGAGAGAAGCAATGACATCATCGAAAAAGCATTGATCGGAGGCGGATATCTGACCCGCGATGAGCTGATGGCTGAACTCAGGAATGCGAAAGTAGTTACGGATAGTTCCCTGTTAAGCCACATCCTGATGCAGGCCGAACTTGACGGGATCATATGCAGCGGTCCTGTGAGAGGCAAAAAGATCACATATTCCCTGCTCAGGGAAAGGGTTCCGAATGCTAAATCGATACCCCGAGCTGAAGCTCTGTCCAGACTTGCCCGCAGGTACTTCACGAGCCGCGGGCCTGCAACCCTGCAGGATTTTGTCTGGTGGTCCGGCCTGTCTGTTACAGATGCCAGATATGCTGTGGGAATGCTGGGATCAGACTTTGTTTCGGAGAAAATGGATTCACAAACGTACTGGTCCCCGGATAACGGAGAATCTTCTGAGACCATTGAAGGATCAGTCTATGTATTACCTGCATTCGATGAACTTCTTATCAGCTACAAAGACAGAAGTGCATTTTTTCCTTTTGACGATCACGGGAAAACCGTTTCCAATAATGGAATGTTCAGGCCTTTCATCCTGGTGGACGGAGGTGTGTCAGGAGTGTGGAAACGTACTTTTAAGAAAGACAGGGTTGTGATCGAGACGCATTTCTTCCGGTCACTGGAAGAAAGCACAAATTACTTGCTTGAAGAAGCATTTGCAAAGTACGGGCATTTTCTGGGAAGGAAGGTAGAGATTATTGAAGGATAGATCTGTAGCTCTTCTAAGAGGCATCAATGTCGGAGCACACACAAAACTCCATTCCGGAACTATTCTTTCATGCGTTTCATTCCGTAGTTCTGAAGATATTTTCATTTTCGAATCACTGAACTGATGAAAATACCGAGCTTTCGTATTCTGGCAGCCTGACATGTACAGTAGTTCCAACATCCTTTTCACTTTCAATCCATATCTGCCCCTTATGTGCATCGACAATACTTTTGGAGATATACAATCCCAGGCCTGTTCCGCCATATCTGCGCCTGGTCGATGCATCTACCTGATAGAAGCGCTGGAAGATCTTTGGCAGAAGATCTTCCGGGATGCCAATACCCGTATCAATGATCCGTACATGGATGAATTTTTTTTCCCCTTCTTCTTCCTTTACTTCAAATATTATCCTCCCTCTGGGATCTGTGAACTTGATCGCATTGTCAAGCAAGTTTGTGAACAGGATTAACAGTTTTTCCCTGTCGGCCTTTACCGGGGGGAGATCAATCGGCACATTTTTCTGGAAAATTATGCCCTTTTTTTCGATATGGAACATCATGTCATCCAGAACACTATTTATGACTTCTGTGATCCGGACCTCTTCAAATCTATATTCCACTGTGCCGGACTGCATCATGCTGATATAAAGAAGGGAGTTCACCACGCGTATAAGTCTCTGGGTGTTGCGCATGACTACCTTCAGGGCATCTTTTTGCCTGTCGTTTGTGTTGCCGAGGGTTCCGTCGTAAATAAGATTGGAATATCCTTTTATTGAAACGATGGGAGTATTCAGTTCATGGCTTATGTTGGAAAGGAACTCATCCTTCATCCTGTCAAGGGACTTTAGCTCATCGTTTGCCACCGAAAGCTCGTAAGCGTACTGCTTCAGGGCTTTTTCTGCTTTCTTGCGTTCTGTGATGTCCCTTATAATTGCCATCTCAGCTGGCCTTCCCTCATGGATTATGGATGATACGTTCAGTTCGGTAGGAATCTTTGGTCCTTCACGGGGGAGGATGCATATCTCGTATTTGCGAAGAGTAACATGGTCCTTATTAGATCGCTTCCTGTACCTCTCAAAGACAAAGTCCCTGTGCTCGGGAGATACAAAGTCCAGAAACGGTTTTCCGACTATCTGCTCTTTCGGATAGCCTGTGAGGTCTTCGAACCTGGAGTTAGCGAACCTGAGCTCCTGGTCCTGGATTATTACGATACCGTCATTACTGTTCTCCACAAGAGAGGAATACTTCTCTTCAGATGCCTTCAGGAAGTCATATGCCATCTTGCGCTCGGTTATGTCCTCAATTATCCCTATACCGCCAGTCACAGAGCCATCCTCTGCAAGGTTCGGGCTGTAATAAGCTCTAATAGGTGTGACCTTGTCACAGGTTGTGGACCTATACTCGCCTTCATAATAACCGGACTGCTTCGAGAAAACAGAATCAAAGGCAGCCTTCATCTTTTCGTCTCTCAGTGAGGTAGTCAGGTTGAATCCGATTATCTCTTCTTCTGGCAGGCCGAGTATTTTGATAAGATTGTTGTTGCAATGTCTGACAATTCCCTTTTTGTCGAAATCGAATATTCCCAGGGGAGAATTCTCAAATATCAGGCGATATTTCTTTTCGGCTTCCAGCCGGGCTTTCTGGGACAGCTTCAGTTCACTGATATCGATGACTATACCCTGGTAGTAAGCAGGCAAACCATTCTCATCGCGCAGGATAAGTGATCTCTCACTGACCCAGTGTGTATTCCCGGATTTTGCAAGTATCCGATACTCCTGAGAGAAATAGTGGCCGCCTTCCTGCTCAGCCCGGAACATCCGGAACCTGAGCATCTCCAGGTCATCCGGGAATACCATATCAGCATAGTCCATCTTCCCGGAAGTGAGATCTTCAGGAGTGTAGCCGAACTGGCTGATGTTATCCGACACGTATTCCACCTTCCGGTCACTTCCGGCAAGCCAGAGGAATGCGACCACAGGACTGCTCTTATAAATTGTTTCAAGCTCCTTTTCGGTCTTCAGGGAATCCAGTACCTTTTTTTCATGAAGCTTCCTTTCGGTGATATCCTCGACAGTACCTACCATGCCATCATAATTGCCCTCTTCGTCCAGCAGTGGTATAAGGATACCACTCTGATATGTTAGTCTGCCATCCTTTGTCGTCATTGAGAGAGAATCATAAGGAGCCGGTTTGAGGGTTCTTTTCACACGGCAGAATAGTTCGCAGAAGTGTTTCTGGTCCCGCATGCTCTGTTCTTTGATATATTGCAGGACATTGTTGCCCATGACCTTTTCTTTTGAGGTATCGAAAATGTATTCCATTCCCCTGTTGAAGAAGATTATTTTCTCGTCTTTGTCCACAGCCCAGACTCCGGTCCATATGCTATCCAGTATTTTCCTGTGGAACAGATTATCCTCAGCTACCCCGGACATGGAGATCAAACCCTGCAGACCCGTTATCCTGTAAATTACCCGCTACTCCCGGAAGCGGGCAGATAACACAAATTGCTGTGTCCAGTATCCATATGTGCCCGCTAACGTAATTATACTTTGGTCAACTCCAGGGAATTTTTCGAACATGATTCTTACGAAAGATATATTAGTAAGAAACATATACAATACTATTGCATACAATTGAATACAATTGCATATTGCAGCAAAGATATTTGGGTGAAGAAAAAATACGAAGGAACGGAGAGGTACAAAATGCAAAAAAGAAGATCAATGACCATAGCCTTATTGATGCTTGCCCTGCTCCTGATGCAACCACTGGCTGCAGCTGCTTCCACTGCCAGCGAAGCGAAGCAGGACTGGTATGATGCAAAAGAAAGAAGCGTGGAAGCCCAGGAAGCCCACCGTGATACAAAGGTCACGTGGGCCGCGAATAAGACTGACGAGAACAACCAGGCTGTTATCGATACAGGAAAGGATGCGTTGAACGCCGCCCTTGACGAGGCGGAAGCCTGGCTTGTGTGGAAGGATCTGGAGGCTACGGAGAATCCCGAGATTCCCAATGAGTTGAAAGCAACCATCCATGAAGATGTCGAGATGAACCTGCAGAAGATAGACGAACTGAGAGCAGATGTGGGCGGCATCGATACAAGACTTGACCTTGGTCTTGTATACCTGAAGATGGTCGGAAAATACATGGAGCTGCTGACAGATGTTGCAAGGAACTCAGGCAACATGTGGACACATATAGCCGACACGAAAGCTGACACCATCGAAGAGTACGAAGCAACTCTAAGGGAAGCCGCTGAAGACATGGACAACAACGAGGCGATCATCGGGAAGCTGGACCTGGCCCGGACCGAACTCGAAACGGCCCGCGAGAATATCGATAACGCAGAGGCCGAATACGACCAGGTGGTCCTGCCCGGCACCCCGCTGGTAAAGTTCTCCAATGGCAATAACTACCTGAGGATTACAAGGGGCAACCTGATAAGCGCTCACGGATACCTGAACCAGGCCTATACCCTGATGGCAACCGGAGGCGAATGAGATGAACAGAAAGATCATAATCGCATGCCTTCTGGTGCTGTCCCTGTTCCTGCTGACCTCCGGCTGTGCCGAAAGAGAGCAGACATCTGACAACAACGATACGAACGTGCCCGACACCCCTGATGTACCAATCTCCACAGTCGCGGAGCTGTCAGATAATCCCACGACAAACACCTCCGAACAAGTCGGCTCCATATCCCAGGCAGACCTCGACAGATTGAAAGCCGACCTCGAAGGAATGGAATTCGACGACCTCGGCGGACTTTCAGAGTGATCTGAAAGTCTTACTTTTTTAATCATTCTTCCGAACACGGAAATAAACTTCAAGCCTTCCGATTATCTTTTTGTATTTATTATCATTTAAAAATAATACTTTCACCCTGCATGCAAAAGGGATTTAAATCATAATATAATTCTAGTGCTCAAAATATGTAGTGAGGCACTATCATGAAAAAACTAACAAGTCCCGGATGTGACAAAGGTCTGGAAATGATCGACAGGTACAGCCATTTATTGAAGTCGGATGAAAAGATAAGGGTATCTGATCAGCAGAAGGTTGACGGGCTGGTGGCGAGGATGGGTTTTGTGCTGAAGATGTAGTTGTTATGATGTTAAACTTTCTTGTGGAATAAGTTCCTTGAGTTTTTCTACTATCAAACCGCAAGTTTCCTTATCCATAACATCTTTTTGGTTCATAAAAAAGCTGCCAACTCTTTTAAGTATAAAACTTTTGTTTTTGGAGACCAGACCTTTAATTCAACTTCCTCGTGCGGAAATACAACCACTGTATTGACCCATGTTTTCAATCCGTTCTCTTCAAGGAATTTGCTTAGTTCAAGAGAATGCTTATTTCCCTGCTTGACCGGATTGTAGAATTCATAACTTGCACCATTAGGAAATACCTGCTTCCATTGCATCTTTTCAGCATTCCCATAGATAGTGCCCTGATAATTCTTTGTTTCAATGGTATAGACACCTTTTGAACCAACGACAATGTGATCTATTTGTGAAGAAAACACTACCATGTCATTGAATACATACCAGTCACTTGGCATGTGTTCAAGCAAATTGTTCATGTCTTCCTCACCCACGGCACCGGTCCAAAAAGCAAAACCGCTCTTTCTAAAATAGATTCCATCTATTAGCAATCCAAATCCTATTAGTCCATTATCAGTATATTTCAATACCAAAATACCATTATGAATAAAGCTACAGCTATCAGTATTTTTTTGCCACCAATGGAGTCGAGACTTGTCTGCTCTTTCATTATTTGTGCCATAGAATCACTACTTATTATATATTTATATATTTTATGATAAGAATATAATTTAATACTATAAAAAATGCTATTTTCTCAAAACTTCAAAACACAATATGAACGCAAGCTCAATATGCAGTCATGGACCTCATAGAAGGCCTCTGACATAATAGAATTATGGCAATTCATGCGTTTGGGTATATGATAATCTTTACCAATAAATGGTTAGAATGTACATTTAAGAAAAGATATAAATAGAATGCACCCTAATTAGATGCTAGCATCTAATTAGGGCGTTATTTTTAAGTAGATTGCATGCGTATGAGAGTTTACAGGTAAAGCCAGTAAGGCAGTGTACATTGATGTGCACGTACAACAGTCCTTGCTGGTACTGGTTAATTATAATTTTTTATTTCCAAACTGCATATATTTCTTTTTCAATGGTTAATTCAGATATAAATTCACCATTTTGATTCTCAACTTTTTGAAAAGCTGCCCATGCAAGTATATCCGCAAATTGTAACCCACCCCATGAATGAGAGTTACTATGATGTATTTCTACTTTTCTTAAGGAACAGTTCTCTTTAAGTTTAGATTCGAAATACTTGTCGAAGTCATCCCTTAGTATCTGCTTAGTTTTTGACTTGTCAATTCTAACAACAACATCACATTCTTCTAAAATAATATTTTTTGCCATCCATCCAGCGACATAATTGTATAACTTGTGTTTATGATCATTTAAATAGATACTATTACATTTTTCTTTTTCTAATGTTATGTAAAATACCTTTGCACCTGGCACTTCATTTAACTTTTTAATCATATATTTTACAAGTTCAGGACTAGACTTGTTACCTTTTATTTCATTTGCTTTTTTTAGTTCTTTCTGAAATTTGTTCCTCCTCATATTTTTGATAATCCGCTTTAGCGGTTGTTCATCCTTTACAAGCAAAGCAGAAAAGATCAAATGCTTTGATTGAGAACCTAAATCCCCACTTTCATCAATAAACATGTATAGCATATAATCACATGAAGAAACTTTTTCCAATTATTGTTTTGTATCTAAAATCCTAATCTTGTATGATGATCTTTTGGTTTTTTAATCTGCTTGTTATATAAGATGTAGCTGGTTGCGGGGTTGTTTCGCTGAAATGAACACAAATTTCCTGAATAAGAAAGGCCTGTACTTCCCTCAAAAAGGAATCTTCTCCCCACAAAACCATAACTGCAACCCCATTTGAAGTTTAAACAATTATTTAATAAGTAGACTCCCATAACAACACAATAGCTGATAGAACAGCACCAATCACAAATTGAACAGAATCAACAATTCGCAGGATTACCATGAAAAAAATAATAACGATACTTCTTCTGGCACTCGCCACCCTTGGTGCAGGATGCACGGAAGAGCAAAACGGTACTACAGAGATCTCCGATGATGCTGTCATAACCCACCTGACATACGGGGCGTTCTCTCCGGTAGAGATGGCGGTGGGGGAGCTCGTTGTCAACTCCACGGCTGTAAACATGAGCTACTACAACTATGACCATGAACTTACGGCCAGGTACGTCAAACCGATAGACCAGGAAACCTGGAACAACCTGGTTGAGCTTTTCGAGAACAACGGTTTTGCAGGGATGGAAGAGCTCTATGAACCACAGAAATGGCAGCCAATCGTAGTTGACACCGGGACACTGGAGATCACAGTGGCACAGGAAGGGATGAACAAGACCGTTAAGGTCGACCCGTACTTCGATGACTACATGCCTGCCAGTCTGCGGGAAATCAATGATGCACTGACCGATCTTAGGCGCTATGCCATATCGATCAACGAGAATCAGGCGAAAGTGATTGCCCGGGAATGGATAGTGAATGCTCCAACCTACAGCTTTGATGGCTCCAACCTGACATTCGTAGACTACCGCTCCGGAGAACATTCATCAGAACATATCCTCACTTATACGTTCAACAGCAGCCACGGAGGCTATGGTAACAGGACGGACCAGATGGTTACTCAGGTAATGACCAACCACACGATAGAGATTACGTTGTATGACAGGAATGTCGTGTTCGCGACCATCGATGGCGTGTGGGATGAAAGGGAACAGAGCATGATGGATTCACCGAATGAATGAACGTCTCTGATTAGCGCCTCTGATGATATGGGTTGTCTCATTGTGTCTTTCCTCAGGAACTAAACAACAGGATTTCTGCGCATCTTCGCCGCGTGTGCAGCAGATTCCTTTTCTCAACCTGCACCGATCCCATTGCAAAAGGTAAAAACATACTTATTTTACCCATTAACCCAAAACCTCACTTAAGAACTAAGATCCATTTTTCCAATGATCTGAGAGTGAGGTACAGATGATTGAACCAAAATCCATATTTGCTGTCCTGTTCACGGCCATTCTCCTGCTGGCTGCCACCGGCTGTGTGCAGTCAGGCAATACATCGGTCAGTGAGCAGGATAATCAGCCAGCCGAAGAGAACCAGACCGGAATTTCCGCACAGGAAGAGTACACGGTGTCCCGGGTCAATGCGGCCATTGACCTGATGGATGAGAAAGGGGAGCAGGCGTTTCCCGAGTTCAGGGAGAACGGTAGCAAGTGGTTCCATAATGATTCCTACGTATTCGTCTGGCAGACCGACGGGCTGCGTGTCGTCTATCCACCTGATCCGGGTGGGGAAGGGCAGAATATGAGCGAACTCCTGGATGTCAACGGCAAACCGATCGAACAGCTCTTCATCGGCACGGCTCTGAGCGAAGAAGGCGAAGGGTGGGTCGATTACTACTGGCCCAAGCCTGGCGAGACAGAAGCCTCGCTGAAGCATACGTTCATCAAGAGGGCTTCAATC
>JAWSUM010000038.1:8133-23284 GCA_033549165.1 Methanolobus sp. | reverse complement strand
AGTCTGTAGCACAAAAAGCTTAGATGCCCTCCACTTCAGTGGAGGGAGTAGTCACAGCATTAAGGCTCTCTTGAACAGGGAATATTTATGTCGGGCAATCAAGGGAAATATTTCGGGGTCTGCACATCCTGGCACCATTCCAAGGGATGCAGTTGTCCGGCGTGTCCTTCCTGTCCTGAAAAAGGGAAATTCATGTTCTGTTCAAAAGGTAAAAGCGCCGGTACCGGAGAGAAGGCCGGATGCCTCTGTAAAGAATGTGAGATACACAGGAAGTTCAGGTTCGAAGGTGATTATTTCTGCAGGGATTAGCAGGCATTATTAAAGAACGATATTTGCGTAAAATTGAAAAAGGGAAAGAAATGGAATCAATCTGATTCCCTTCTCTCGCTTTCAAGTTTGAATTTTGCCAGCTTCTGCCTAAGTGCATCCGCCATGTTGCTGAGTTCCTGTGCAGTATCTGTGAAATCTCCCATCGATGAAGCCTGTTCTTCAATGGCTGCTGCAACTTCTTCGGTTCCGGCAGCAGAACTTTCGCTGATGGATGAGACTTCCTCCAGGGATGCGGTTATCTCCTGGATGGATGCCGACTGTTCCTGTGCGGACGCAGCTATGTTCTGTGCCATTCCTGCAACCTTTCCGCCCCCTTCTACGATACTTTTAACTGCATCCACGGTTTGATTGAGAGCCTTTGCCCCGCTTGCAACGGTAGTGGTGCCGCGCTCAACAGCTTCCACCGCCTCTCCGGTCCCCAACTGGATCTCCTGGATAAGTATGGATATCTGCTGCGCCGCTTTGCCTGAATCTTCTGCAAGTTTGCGAACCTCGTCTGCAACTACCGCAAAACCACGGCCATGTTCTCCTGCCCTTGCTGCCTCGATGGCGGCGTTCAGTGCAAGCAGGTTGGTCTGGTCCGCGACATTGGTAATCAGGTTCACGATCTCGCTAATCTCCCTTGATTTGTGGTCCAGTTCCCTGATAACATTTGCAGAGTCCATTGAGGCTTTCTGTATCTCCTCCATCTGTGTGATTAACATCTCAGACTGGTTGCCAACTTCCCTTATGAGGTTGCTTGCTGCAGTCGCTGTTTCTGCTGCTTCCTGTGCACTGGTCGCAATTTCCTGTACATTCATTGTCATGTCAGCCATGGCCTTTGAAACCTCATCCGCCCTTCCTGACTGGTTCTGTGCCCCGGATGCTATTTCTGAAATAGTTTCGGATATCTGGTTTGAGACCGAACTCATCTCGTGTGATGCGCTGAGGATGCCACCGGATTTTGCAGTTAGCTGGTTTACGTTCTGGTTGACCTCTGCGACCAATTCCCTCAGGTTCAATGCCATTTTATCCATTGCGATCGAGAGCTGTCCTACCTCATCACCTGAACCGTTTGCAACATTCACACTCAGGTCACCTTCTGCGATCTGATTTGCAGCTAGCAGCATTTTATCGATAGGTCGGGTAATTGTTCTGGAGAATGCGACCGTTGCAATCGAACCGATCAAAGCCACTGCCAGAATTGCAATCACAAGTCCGTATTTTATATTGGCAATTGATCCATCGAATTCATCCAGGTAACTTCCGGAAGCTATGAACCAATCCATATCTTCGTAGTACGTGTAAGCCAGTACTTTTTCCCCTCCTTCCCATGTATAGTGGATGTAC
Source organism: Methanolobus sp. (assembly GCA_033549165.1). Classification (GTDB taxonomy): domain Archaea; phylum Halobacteriota; class Methanosarcinia; order Methanosarcinales; family Methanosarcinaceae; genus Methanolobus. Next base: position 21,625 of record JAWSUM010000038.1, on the reverse strand, counting down.
CCTTCCCTTGTTGCAATGATCTCTTTGATGAAGTCATACTCATAAACATTTTCACCTTCCATTGAAGGATGATATATGAGATCACCATCGGAGTTCATGATGAACATGTAACCTGTTTCACCGACTACAACACTGTCAAAGTGTTCTTTTATTCTATTCAGGAAGGGTTCTTCCTTCACACCCACATACAGGATCCCTATTATATTCCCCGATTTGTCCTTTATTGGTTTATAGGCTGTAAGATACCAGGCATTTACCACCCAGGCCCTTCCGTAGAAAGTTTCGCCCTTTTTCACCACTGCATCGTACACCGGCTGGGATACTGTCGTTCCAACTGCCCTCTTGCCATTGTCATTTATCACGTTGGTGGAAATACGTACCGCCTGGTTGTCGATCACCTGGAAGACAGTTGCAGTTCCTCCTACCAGTTCTTTGATATTGTCAACGATCTCATAATTGCCATTGACTGTATAGTCCTCACCAAGAACCATATTCCCATCTACAATTTGCGGTTCACCATTCGAATAGAAAAGACTTCTGGCAACTTCCAGGTCACTGTTGACCTTGTCCTGTGCAAGTGAATATGTTGATTCCACGTAGTTCTCTTCCATTACCACCTGCTCTTCAAGTCTCGTCTGAACCTCTTCATGGATGGCATTTTCCGCCTGCACCTCTGCATAGGTCCCGACAATTAAAGCAGGTACTATGGCCAATACCAATGTAAATATGATAAGCTTCCTGTTTAGCCCGATGTCACGAATTTGCATCATTCTCCTCCGAAGTTTGTCACCAGCAATCCAGCAACTTGTATATATAATTTATAATAAATATATAAGTATATAAAGACTTCTATAAATTATTGTGCAACTTTGTACCAGGGAACGTTTTTGCACATTCATATAAAAAAATATTATAGTATGAACAAAATATGTACGTATTATATGCATGTGTTATATTTTCAAATGTTTCCCAAAAAGCCTTTAATCTGATGTTCATTATGGGTAACGAGTGACTTTCAATGAGAATCCACTGTTTACAGCATCTTGAATTCGAGACCCTTGGCAATATAAACCAATGGGTCCGGAGCAGAGGCCATACTATTTCAAGAAGCCTGCCATACACAGGCGCATCTTTTCCCGAGCCTGACGATTTTGACTTGCTCGTGATCATGGGAGGTCTGATGAGCGTGTATCAGGAAGACAGTTATCCGTGGCTAAAAGCAGAGAAAGAGTTCGTAAAAAGTTGTATGGAAGCGGAAAAGGCGGTTTTCGGAATATGTTTCGGGGCTCAGATGCTGGCCGAAATACTGGGCTCAAGGGTCTCAAGGAACGATCACAAGGAGATCGGATGGCATAAGGTGAAGGTGACAGGTGAAAACGAAAAGATGCCTTTTCTGGCCGGATTCTCTGATGAGTTAACCGTGTTCCAGTGGCATGGGGACACATTCGGTCTTCCTGAAAACACGATTCGCCTGTTCGAAAGTGAAGCATGCAGGGAACAGGGCTTTATTTACCGGGACAATGTGCTTGCGGTGCAGTTCCATCCGGAGGTGGACGAGGGATGTGTGGGAAGTCTGGTAGATAATTGCAGGGGCGATCTTGTGGATGGTATGTACATTCAAAGCGAGAAGGAGATCATGGGCAAACTTGTCTTTGTGGAAAATTCGGCTGCTTTGATGTTTTACATACTTGACTGGTTCGAATACATATGTTCATTAAAAACCGGTCAGGATATCTGATTATAGTTTTCATAGAGGTATACGATGGCAGATAAGACTGATGACATAACAATTGGAAAAATGCGGGAACTGTGCAGAACACGTCCGGTCATATGCTCTGACCTCGACCACCTGAAAAAAGGTTCGACTGGCTTTCTTCATGACCAGGGTTATTCGAAAGAGGAGATTGCTGCCGCTCTGGAGCTGGACGTGGCAGAGGTGGAGAGTAATCTCAAAGGAACAGGTTTTGCTCTTGATCTTCGGAAAACAAGCAAATTCAGTGATGTTCTTCCAACCAATATCGGTGATGTGATAAGTATCCGGATACCTTCATTCCGTCCGGATGACAAACCTGTTGTTGCCAGTGCCCGTGTGTTGCAGTGCATCCTCCGGGGTGAAGGATGTGGCCTGGTTGTGGAACTTCTGGAGGATGTGGAAACTGCTTATCCGATGTTCGGTAACAAGAAAAAGGGTGAAGAAGCAGTTGTCCCGCTTGAATGGTATGTCCGTTGACATACAATAGTTCTCAGTTTTTCTACAGGACCGACTCTTTTGTTCTTGTGACACCGGCGAATGACTCTATATTGACAGCTCTTCTTTCAAGCGATTCTATGAGTCCCCACTGGTCAAAATCCATCCCATGTATTTCATATTCTCCAAGTGAGCAGCGCCCGGTTCTTTCGTGCCCGTGGAAATCGGAACCTCCTGTCATCAGAAGACCATGTTGCCCTGCAATATCGTACATGATACCTACCTGTTCCTTTGTGCTGTTCCCATAGAATACTTCAAAACCGTCAATGCCGGCATTGATAAGTGATTCAGCTACAAAAGGCAGCATTGGCATACTATCGTACATGTCCAGGGTCCTCAGCAGGTGTGCACAGATCGCCTTTCCGCCTGCCTTATGGATAGTTCTGATTGTATCAAGGGCTGAGAACTTCTCGGTCTCCACATAGAAGGGCGAGGTTTCAGCAAGCCACCGGTTATGGAAGTCATAGTTGCTCATGTTCTCTTTGATGACGGATGTGCAGACATCGTGCTTGGTTATTATTCCCCTGGCATTTTCAAGCACCGAATAGTCTATCTCCCAGTCATGGGATTCCAGCATTGAGCAAACCTTTTTGGAATAATCGATTGCATTGTTCTTTGCTTCGTCCGTCTTTTTAAGCAAGTATGCTTCCTCTCTGTCAAAACCATACCCAAGGATGTGTAATTCTATCTGTGGGGTGTCAAGTTTGCTGGTGAACTCTATCCCAGGTATGAATTTAAGCCCTCTGTTGGCACATTCCTTTTCAGCGATATCAAGACCTTCCACTGTGTCATGGTCGGTGACACTCAATGCCTTCAACCCCACATCAAAAGCATACTTAACGAGTTCTTCAGGTTTTAAGTCCCCGTCTGAAAAAGTCGTGTGTGCATGTAAGTCTACTATTATTTCGATTTTGACACCTTCATAAATCTATGATGAACGTTATTCATCTTAATAAAATATGTATTTTTCCTATGGAATCTATATTCTCATGGAGAAATAGGTGTAGCTATGTAAAAAGGAAAAGTATGTGAGTTTTCACTCACACATCACATTCAAGATAGTATCTCTTCGTCTGTTCTGATACCTGCGACCATTTCCACCGGGGATACGAAAATCTTCCCATCACCGAATTTCCCAGTACGTGCATTCTTTCGGATGAGGTCAATTATAGGGTGCACGTCCTCGTCACCTACCACCATCTCTATCTGTGTCTTAGGGATCATATCGACTTTGATCTGTTTTCCCCTGTACTGGAGGCAGATACCTTTCTGTGCACCGCGCCCTTTCACTTCATGCACTGTCATTGCGAAGTAACCCTTCTCTTCCAGTGCCAATTTTACATCTTCGAGCTTCTCGGGTCTGATAACTGCTATTACTCTCTTCAATATCATCACCTCAGGCTGTAGTGGATTCTCCGTGCTGGGAAATATCCAGTCCAACATATTCTTCTTCTTCGGTCACACGCAGTCCCATCACCTTGTCGACCAGCTTTGCCAGTATGAAGGTCATGACGAATGCATATAGTGCAGCAACGGAAGCATCCAGGACCTGAACAAGGAACTGATGAACGTTTCCGTAGATAAGTCCATCTACCCCGCCGATAGCTGCACTCGCAAAGATGCCTGTTGCAATGGCGCCCCAGAATCCTCCCATGCCATGAACTGCCCATGCATCAAGACTTTCGTCAAGTCCTCTGCGCACACGGAAAAGCAATGCGCCGTAACAGAGAATTCCGGCAAAACCGCCTATCAGGATCGCTGACATCGGACCTACAAAACCGGATGCAGGGGTAATTGCCACAAGGCCCGCCACTGCTCCACTGATCATTCCCAGGGAACTTGGTTTACCCTTGATCCAGGATGCCGTCATCCAGGTGATCGCCCCGGCTGCAGCTGAGATGTTCGTTACCACAAGGGCGTTGACCGCAAGCCCGTCTGCTGCAAGTGCGCTTCCGGCGTTGAACCCGAACCATCCGAACCATAGCAGTGCTCCTCCAAGAAGGGTGGTTGTAATGTTCTCGGCTTCCATGCTGTATTTTCCAAAACCTGCACGGCTGCCGATAACCATCGCAAGGGCAAGTGCACCGAATCCTGAGCTGATGTGGACGACTGTCCCTCCTGCAAAATCAAGTGCACCGAGCTCTCCGGCCCAGCCGCCACCCCATGCCCAGTGGGCAAGGGGGTCATATACCAGAGTTGTCCAGAGTATCCCGAGAACCATGAAAGAACTCAGCTTGATGCGTTCTGCCACCCCGGATGTGAGAATGGCGAGCGTGACGCCTGCGAATACAAGCTGGAATACCATGAAAAGCATGTCCGGTATCCCTTCCCCATCAAGCCCTACGCCCCTGAGGCCCACGAAATCCAGGCCCCCTATGAATCCCGCGATATCGGTCCCGAAGGAGAGCGAGTATCCGAAAAGCACCCACTGGATGCTCACTATTGCAAAGGCAACAAAAGACATCGCGATCATGGAAATGAGGTTCTTTTTACGAACCATGCCTCCGTAGAAAAGCCCTACACCGGGTGTCATAAGCATTACAAGAGCGGTACAAATGATAATAAATGCAGTATCTCCTGTGTCAAGTGCCATTTCAGATCACCTGCTCATAGGTTAAGATCATTTTTTTCAAAATCCTGTTCAAAATAGTTTCTTCCATAGATTCACCACATTTTTATGTTACTATAAGGATGTACGAAGTAATCTTCCTTTTTCCTAGTATATATTATTTAAAAATAGCGGTTCAGGACATAGGTTAAATGTATAAAATTATCATTGATATTCATGTTTGGAACGAAAAATTATCAACCTAAGATTGTCTGATGTCTATGAAGTTGAACTCAATGTAACTAAAATACTCTCATATGTGCATAATTTTTCTTCCAAAGTTCTATAACAATATTTTTAAACTTAGATTGTTACTTATATATGCAACTAAATATATTGGATTTTCAACTGGGTGAAACTTATGGTTTCTGATGACATTGGTACAAAAGAGAAAAATGGCAATAATGCCGGAATCAAAGTTGTTGTCGCAGTTGTTGCGATGGTTCTCTTTGCCATATTATCGATTGCGGCAGCTTCTGGAATGGTATATATTCCCGGGTTGACGGAACTGATGGGTACGGACAAGGCAATCGACCTGGGTGTAGAGGTGGACCCTGTGATATTTGATGAACTTGTTGAGGAGCATGGTATTACCCTTAACGATCCTGTGTCAGCCTATACATTAACAAGCAACATAGAATATTCGGATCCGTCACCCATGGATGTGAGTCTTTCAAGTTCCCAGCTCAGTTCATACCTGCAGGCGACCAATAATGAAGGCCCACTGAAGGACATACAGGTAAAACTGGGGGATGGTAACCAGGCACAGATGTCTGCTTACATCGACCTGAATAATATGGGCTATGACTTCAAGGGCCCTGTCTACGCAGAAGGTAGCTTCGAGAAGGCGGGCGATAGCTCCATTAAGCTGGATATCTCCAGTGCGAAAGTAGGATTGCTACCTCTCCCACAAAGCAGCACCACACAGGGAGAGCAGGAACTTGAGAACATGATCAATTCCCAGCTTGCAAAAATGACGGGACTGAATATCGAAACTCTGGAAGTCGAGGATGGTAACCTGAATTTCAAGGGCGATTACCCCAGGACCGCAGATGTTGTCGATGCCTGAGACTTCAGGAATTGATCCTTTCTTTTTTATTTATGTTTACTTTTTATTCGTTTTCCAATAGCATTCAAAGCCTATTTATCGGATATGGAGTATAGCAACATCCATTACGCTTGATGATAGTATAGAATATGTTACTGATAATGGAGATTTGATACATGGCAATCCATCCAATTGAATATCGTTATGGGACAGAAGAGATGAAGTTCGTCTGGAGTGAGGCGAACAGGCTTGAGAAAATAATGAGTGTCGAAGCTGCACTTGCAAAGGCAGAGGCTGACATAGGACTGATTCCAAAGGAAGCGGCAGACATCATTGATGCAAGCATCGGCATGGTCGAACTTAAGAGAGTGAACGAGATCGAGGATGAGATCCACCATGATATGATGGCCGTTGTGCTTGCCATCTCCGAGAAATGTGAGGAGGACGCCGGTAAATGGGTACATTTCGGTGCTACTTCCAATGACATGCTGGACACTGCAACAGGCTTGCAGCTCAAGGAAGCTGTGAATATCCTTGAAGAAAAGATGCAGAGATTGCTGGATGTATTACTGGTACAGGCTGATGAGCACAAGCATCTGGTATGTGCTGGCAGGACACACGGGCAGATCGGTGTCCCAACGACATACGGACTGCGTTTTGCTATATGGGCATCCGAGGTTGCACGCCACATCGAGCGCCTGGAACAGCTCAAACCCCGTCTGCTGGTGGGACAGATGACAGGTGCAGTAGGCACACAGGCGGCATTCGGAAAGGATGGTATCGAGGTCCAGAAGCGTGTGATGGAGTACCTGGATATTGGCTCGGTAGATGTTTCCAATCAGATCATACAGAGGGACCGTCATGCAGAGTTTGTCATGTGGATGGCCAACACCGTGACAACCCTTGATAAGATAGGTGTCGAGATCCGCTCCCTCCAGAGAAGTGAGATTGCGGAGGTCGAGGAAAGCTTCAGGAAGAAGCAGGTTGGCTCGTCGACCATGCCACACAAGAGAAACCCCATCAAGTCCGAGCAGATATGCGGACTTGCAAGGATTGTGCGTGCCATGGTTGAGCCGGAGCTACTGAACAACACTCTCTGGGACGAACGTGACCTGACCAACTCCTCATGTGAAAGGATAGTATTCCCCGAGGCCTGTGTGCTGACGGACCACATAATCAAACTTTCCATCGGTGTTATCGAAAATCTGAGGTTCTATCCCGAGAATATCCGCCGCAATCTGGACCTGCTCAGGGGCCTGAACATGGGTGAGGCAGTGATGATCGAGCTCGCAAAAAGAGGTGTCGGTCGCCAGGAAGCTCACGAGCTCGTACGCTCCAGTGCAATGGAAGCCCACGAAACCGGTAAACATTTCAAGCAAGTCCTGCTGGCAAACCCAAATGTTGCAAATTACCTTAGCGAGGAAGATGTAATCAACCTTGTGGACCCTGACAAGTACATCGGAACTGCTGTAGAGCAGGTCGAAATGCTTGTTGAGAAACTGAAGAGGTAATCACCTCTTCCTTTTTTGATTTTTGTTTTTCAAAGAGATCAGGTCAATGCTGTTTTTTTGTGGGATGTAGGACTGGACTACCTTAACCTGAGCAGAAGAGCATAACCAAAATATATATTCCTCAATCCATTTCATCAACAATGCGCTGGAAAAATGATATCAACGGTGGTATGTCTTTTTTCACGGTATCCCACACGAATATCAGATCCACACCAAAATAGCCATGTATCAGTCGGTCTCTCATAGCTCCCATTTCTCTCCATGGTATATCCGGATATTTTTCCTTGCATGTGGATGGCACGTTCTTTGATGCTTCACCGATAATCTCAATAGCCCGGATCACTGCATATTGGGTTTTCTTATCAGCAGTGAAATTGTCATAGGAATAATCTTCTGTAAATTCCTGTATCGCAAGCATTGAATTCAGTATGTCCTCCAGATAATCGCCAGCCTCCCTTTTGTTCATATCTGTACCACCTCAGCCAGAATATGCTTGCCAATTCTTGGTTTCAATGCAGTTTTTGATACCAGGTCCACTTTTAATCCAAGGGCATCCGACAATTCCAGTTCAAGTCTTGCATATTCCAGCAAACCGACGGAATCACTGAATTCCACAAGCACGTCCAGATCACTTTTGGGAGTTTGCTCGCCACGGATATAGGAACCAAATACCCCCAGGTACTTGATAGGGTAATTCTTTTGCAATTCCGGCAGCATCTCACGCAATTGCCGCGTATAGTGATCAACTTCTCTTGTACTGGATCGTTCCGGATTCATGGCGTTTCACTTGATTACAAATAGAAATAGATTTACTCCCATATTTTTCTTACCCAAGAGAAGTGTCAGGGATATTTTCCTCAACAGGAATATTCCAGAATAAATGTGCGAACAAATATAGCTTGTTGAGAAACTATTTCTACTGTCAGTTTCAACGATATCTTTGTTTAAAAAAAGAATGGATGCAGTCGCATCACTCATTTTCGTATATCTGCTGCGCCAGATAGTTCTGGACACCCATCTGTTCGATCTCGTCAAGCTGGGCCTCTATCCAGTCGATGTGGTCTTCTTCATCCTTCAGTATAGACTCAAGGAGTGTCTTGGTGTTATTATCACCCAGTTCCGCAGCCAATTTGATACTTTCGTTGTAGCCCTTGATAGCCCCTTCTTCGGACCAGCGGTCGTGCTCATGCATCTTTGGTACTACGTCCCCGATGCGTATTTCGTTCAGATTGCTGACTATGGGCCTTCCCTCAAGGAAAAGGATGCGTGCTATCAGACTCTCTGCATGCTTCATCTCCTGGATGGCCCGCTTCTCTATCTCTTCATGAAGTCTCTTGTAATTCCAGTCCTCACACATTTCGGCATGGACAAAGTACTGGTTGATAGCGGTCAATTCCTCGGCCAAACGGGCGTTCAGATGTTCGATGATCTTTTCATTTCCCTTCATAATGGACTCCCCTCTAAAAATATAGTTTCCACAGTTTATAAGCATATCTGCAAGTCTGTAAATATTTTATCTCTGTTAGCTAGTCGCACTTTCTTATGCTGGTAATAACATCCTTTTACAATTGCGTAGATAACTAAGTTAGTACAATGGTTCAAGAGTCATTGTTTTCATTCTACCTTTTCATATTTGGATGCAGGCGCTCCGCATATAGGACAGTTACCTTCAGGTTTACCTTCATGGGTATGCCCGCAGACACTGCATACGTAGTAGTCGACCTCTGCGTTGTTGCCAATCTCCTCAAGTGCCTTTTCGTACAGCTTGGCATGTATCTTCTCTACTTTGTTCGCGACCTCAAAGCTCCATAATGCCCGGTTGTCCCCTTCTTCCTTTGCCTCTTTTATGAATTCGGGATACATTGTCTCATATTCGTATGTCTCACCCTCAATGGCATCTTTCAGGTTGTCCATCGTGGTCCCGATCCCGCCCATGCGTTGCAGATGGTTGAAGGCATGGACAGTTTCCGCGGCAGCAGCAGCCCTGAAAAGTTTAGCTATCTGATGGTATCCTTCATCATCCGCTTTTTTTGCAAATGCCAGGTATGTCCTGTTTGCCATTGACTCGCCGGTAAACGCAGCTTTAAGATTATCCTTAGAACTCATTCTAATCTCCCTGGATTATCTCCCTGAATTTAAAATATCAACAGACATTCAGGGCTCTGAGCAGCTGCTCCAGATCTGCCTTCGAACTTTCGACAAAAACACCCCTCGTACCTGAAATAACAATGATCCAATCGCCGCCGCTATACATCCAGTTGTGTTGTGGCACCCAGTTCATCTGGTAGAGTTTCGTGTAGGCAGTGGCCAGGGCATCGAACATCATATTCACGGTCCCGCAGAACTTTGATGTCATCTCTGCCATCTCTTCAGGCATCTTCATTTCGGATTTATAATCCACCAGCTTTCCTTCCGGACTGAATATGCCTGCGGCTGCTACGCCTTCAATTTTCAGAAGCTCATCTAACGATAAATTACATTCTCTTCCGTTCATATTCTAACCCCATGTTAAATTAAGAGGTCTCCCATTACCTCTATTTTGATAGAGGTGTATCGCTCTATATAACTATGATGGCAAAGCACCCGGGATTTTCAAAAAAGTGATCTGGCCGTGGTTCTGTTTCACGGCTTTATAGGCAAAAAAACAGGAGGAGTAAAAAAGATTGAGATGCTTACTTGGCAAGCATCTTCTTCAGAAACTTCCCGGTATAGGAAACATCGCTCTTTGCGACTTTCTCCGGAGTGCCCTGGGCTATGACCTCGCCGCCTCTGTCACCACCCTCCGGTCCCAGGTCGATTAGCCAGTCGGCAGTCTTGATGACATCGAGGTTGTGCTCGATGACTATCACCGTGTTGCCTCCTTCCACGAGTCTCTGGAGCACTTCCAGGAGCTTCTTCACGTCATCGAAGTGCAGGCCTGTAGTGGGCTCGTCCAGAATGTAGACGGTCTTGCCGGTAGAGCGCTTGCTCAGTTCCGTTGCGAGCTTCACCCTCTGGGCCTCGCCACCGGACAGGGTTGTTGATGACTGGCCCAGCTTGATATATCCCAGGCCAACATCGTAGAGGGTCTGCAGTTTCCTGCTGATGGTCGGTATGTTCTCGAAGAATTCCAGTGCTTCCTCCACTGTCATGTCAAGGACCTCGGCGATGTTCTTGTCCTTGTAGGTGACTTCCAGGGTCTCCCGGTTGTACCGCTTGCCGTGGCAGACCTCACAGGGTACGTAGACGTCCGGCAGGAAGTGCATCTCGATAGTAATGATGCCGTCCCCGGTACATGCCTCACACCTGCCGCCTCGGACATTGAAACTGAAGCGTCCCGGCTTATATCCTCTGGTACGTGCCATCTTTGTCTGGGCAAAGAGGTCCCTGATGGGTGTAAAGAGATTAGTGTACGTTGCAGGGTTGGACCTGGGTGTTCGTCCTATAGGTGACTGGTCAATGGTTATGACCTTGTCCACATGCTCCAGGCCGGCGATATCCCTGAACTTGCCGGGGATTTCCCTTGCACGGTTGAGTTTCTTGGCAAGAACCTTGTTCAGTGTTTCATTGATAAGTGTACTCTTACCGGAACCGGATACCCCTGTAACACATACCAGGATTCCCAGGGGGAATTCCACATCTACGTTCTTCAGGTTGTTCTCACTTGCACCGTAGAGTACAAGGCTGTTCTCGGGCTTGCGTCTCTTCTTTGGTATCTCGATGGCCAGCTTTCCACTCAGGTATTTACCTGTTAGCGAATCATCATCGGACATTATTTCTTCGGGACTACCCTCGGCAACGATCTCACCACCGTGAATACCGGCTCCGGGTCCCATGTCTACCACGTGGTCTGAGCTGCAGATGGTTTCTTCGTCGTGTTCCACCACAAGAACGGTATTCCCGATATCCCTGAGATGCTTCAGGGTATTGATGAGCCTCAGGTTGTCTCGCTGGTGCAGGCCGATGCTGGGCTCGTCCAGAATGTAGAGGACCCCCATAAGACTTGAGCCTATCTGGGTCGCAAGCCTGATGCGCTGCGCCTCTCCTCCCGAGAGTGTTGCGGCTGACCTGCTCAGGTTAAGGTAGTCCAGGCCGACGTCCACAAGGAAGCCCAGTCTGGCCTTTATCTCCTTCAGTATCAGGCGTGCAATGGTATATTCACGCTCGTTGAGCTTTGTCTCCAGATGCTGGAAGAAATGCAGGCTTTCCTCAACGGACATGCCTGTGACATCAATGATGTTGTGACTATCTATTTTCACAGCAAGGCTGGCCGGCTTGAGCCTGTTTCCCTTACAGACCGGACAGGGCTTTGTACTGATATAGCGCTGCATCCTGTCCTTACTGCTTTCAGAGTCGGTTTTCTCAAAGATCTTGGAAAGGTTCGCGATAACTCCCTTGAACCTGCCTGTATGCCTCCACATACCGCCGTTCCGGCCTGTATGCACGAAGGGTATGGGCTGATCGCTACCATAGAATATGATGTGCTGTACCTCTGGGTCAAGCTCCTCGAATGGCACGTCCATGGAGAATCCCATATGGTTTGCCAGTGATTCCACTGACTGCATGTAATAACCGTCTTTGGTCTTTCCGCTCCATGGTTCTATTGCGCCTTCACGCAAGGTGAGTGTCTTATCAGGAACTATCAGGTCAGGATCGAACTCCATTGCGGTACCCAGTCCGTGGCATTCGGGGCATGCGCCCTGGGGACTGTTAAATGAGAAGGCAGCAGATTCCATTTCCTCAAAACCGACTCCACACTCGGTACAGGCAAGTTTCTCGCTGAACGTCAGCTCTTCGCCGTCAATTATCTGGACGGTAAGGGTGCCTCCGTTTTTTTCAAGCGCGGTTTCAACGGAATCTGCAAGTCGCTCCTCGACACCTTCCTTTATCACAAGCCGGTCAACGATTATCTCTATGTTATGTTTGACATAACGTTCAAGTTCTATATCCTGGGCATCCTCAAGCGAGTGTACTTCACCATCGATGCGTGCACGGGTAAAACCTTCGGCAAGCAACTCGGTGAGTAGCTTTTTGTATTCTCCCTTCCTTTCCCTGACCACTGGTGCGAGCACATGTATCTTGCTTCCTTCAGGTAGTTTCATTATGCTGTCAAGGATCTGGTCCACGCTTTGGGTCTCGATTATCCTTCCACACTCAGGGCAGTGCCTTATGCCTATCCTTGCATAGAGCAGTCTCAGATAGTCGTAGATCTCGGTGACGGTACCCACGGTAGACCTCGGGTTCTTGCTAGTGGTCTTCTGCTCGATGGATATGGCAGGTGAGAGGCCCTCGATGTATTCCACATCAGGTTTTTCCATGAGCCCCAGGAACTGCCGTGCATATGCAGAAAGTGATTCCACATATCTTCTCTGCCCCTCTGCATAGATTGTGTCAAAAGCAAGGGATGACTTCCCGGAACCGCTGAGTCCCGTGATGACTATGAGTTTATCACGTGGCAGGGTCAGGTCCAGGTTTTTCAGGTTATGTTCCTTTGCGCCTTTAATTACTATATTGCTCAAAGACATGGCTGTATTCTCATAAGGTGATTAGCAGGTAAATTTTACGGCTGTTTGTTCTTCTGTTCGCTCAGTGAACGTTTTTATTGTGTCGTGACCAAGTCACAAAAAAGTATCCTTTCTACGATCTCATAGTATTATAAGGTGGTGTATAAACTGATAATATGGGCAGATATTTGCAGACCGTTCATCCCAGGATACATAATTATATCTGGTAAGTTCCTTTAAGTATGAAATATCTATTACATAGTGATAAAGGGATTTCTTATGGTTAAATGGAAAAGGGATTTAGGGCTCGAAGGAAGGATGCTGTTGACGATGTTCCTGCTTGCGGCAGTATATATTTTCTTCCTGGCATTTCTTACTTATATGAGTGCTCCGCCAGTGTTCATGATACTTTTCATAGGCCTTTCCCTGGGGGCGCAGTATTATTACTCGGACAGGCTCGTCCTCTGGACCATGAATGCTCATGTAGTGTCCGAGGATGAGGAGCCGAACCTTCACCAGACCATAACCAGGCTCTGTGCCATAGCTGATCTTCCAAAACCCAGGATAGCAATTGTGAATACCCAGGTGCCGAAT
>JAWSUM010000038.1:0-8123 GCA_033549165.1 Methanolobus sp. | reverse complement strand
TGCGTTCGCTACCGGCAAGGGCCCGAACAGCGCCGTTGTGGCCGTCACCACAGGGCTGGTGAACAGGCTCAACCAGGGAGAGCTGGAGGCGGTGCTTGCCCACGAACTCAGCCACGTCAAGAACAGGGACATGGCCATACTGACAATAGCCAGTTTCATTTCCACCCTTGCATTCTATTTCGTAAGGTACAACCTCTACTTCGGAGCTTTCGGCGGCGGCAACAGAAGGGATTCAGGTGGTATCATGTTGATATGGATAGTTTCCATTGCCGTCTGGCTCGTGAGCTTCCTGCTCATACGCGCTCTTTCCAGGTACAGGGAGTTCGCAGCCGACAGGGGCTCTGCGATCATAACGGGCCAGCCCTCGAACCTTACATCCGCACTGCTGAAGATAAGTGACGTGATGCCGCGCATACCCAACGAGGACTTAAGGAAAGTGGAAGGCATGAATGCCTTTTTCATCATTCCTGCAGCAGTCTCTGGTTCTTTCCTGAACCTGTTCTCAACCCACCCTTCCGTTGAAAAAAGGATTGCCGCACTTGAGAAGATCCAGAGGGAGCTTGAATTCTGATGGGTCTTATTAAGGATGTGTTCAATTCTGTGCTCGGGAGAGGCAGCCTCCCTGAAGCGAAGACAGACAGGCTTTTTGCTATCTCAACGGCAGTTGTCACCATGGAGGTTGATCTGCGCCTGAAACCTTCAAGCTCGGCAGGGATCTGTTTCAAGCCCATGGAAATGTCGAAATATGAAGAGGCCAGGGACGAGATAGAAGGTCTCCTGAAATATAGCACCCAGGAAACGGGGACCGCATTCAGGCTTGAGAAAGATGAGTATAATTTCCTGTGGGTGGTTCTACAGGATCCGGATTTCGAGGACCTTGTAACCAATATCCATATGATCTCCCAGACACTGATCGAACAGGGGTTTGGGGAGCAATTACTTTGTGCCGTATATCGTTTCGAGGGCAAAGGGCCGGTTTACTGGATCTATAATTTCAAACAGGACGGCTATTATCCCTTCGTCCCCCTGAAGGATCACAAAAGGGATAACTCAATGGAAATGAGGCTGAAGTCCCTTATGGAAAGGGAGCTGCCTATTGAAAAGAATATTGAGAAATGGTATCCCCTCTGGGGAATGCCATTCTGATCCGTTGTAACTTAGTCCTCAAAGATCCCTTCACCTGTGAATATCTCCCTTGCTTCATTGAGGGTAAGGTCCTCGGGTGGAAGGATAATGTCAGATTCCTTGAGTTCACCGTCGTTGAGTTTCTTGCCGTGTGTCCTGACAATCTCTACTAGCTTGCAGAGCTGTGTCCTGTATTCCTCTTCCTTTTCTTCGGCAACCAGGTCAACTATCCTGTTATCTATGACGTTGAGTTCGTCCAGCAAACTGCTTGGAACCTCGTACTGCCCTTCTTCCGATATCCTGATTATCATTTCCCTGCCTCCTCTTTGAGTCTGGCAAGTTCCGCGTCCACGTCGGACTGCGCATTAATCTTCGCAAGTTCCCGGTCTATATCATCGCCGCTGGCCGTGACATCGTCAAGTGCTCCCGTGTCGATGAGCTCATCAAGAGCTGAGGCACGGGCCTTCATCTCCTCTGTCTTGTTCTCAGCCCTGTCGATGGCCATACCGACGTCAGCCATTTCCTCACTGATGCCCGACACGGATTCGTTGATCTTGACCTGGGCCTCGGCAGCGGAATACTGGGCCTTTATGGTTTCCTTGCGGGTCCTGAAAACTTCAACCTTTGTAGATAGGCGCTTCTCGGCCGCAACCAGCTTTTCCTGCTCCTTTTCCAGGTCCGCTATCTGTGTGTCAAGGCCTTCTACCTGCACCATCAGGGCACTCTTTCTTTCAAGAGCCAGCCTGGCCAGGTCTTCCCTGTCGGCTTTGATGGAATCCTTTGCCTGCTTGTCCAGTTTGTCGATGTTCTGCTGGAGTTTTGAGCGCTGCAATTGCAGCCTCTTCTTCGATGTCGTGACATCAGCGACTCCCCTCTTGACGTTCTGCAGCATTTCCAGCTGTTTCTCATAAGAGTAATCCAGGGTCTCTCGCGGATCTTCCATCCGGTTGACCAGCTTGTTCATTTTTGCTTTGACCACTGTTCCCATTCTGTCGAATAAACCCATATTCTTCCTCCCGTGATTCTGATATTTGAAAGACTGTAAGACTTGTTCATCCTATTGTTATCTGCCTGTTGATATTTCTAATTTTACCTCTGGTGAGATAAGTATAAAGTCAATATGCAGATAAATTATTTAAAAAGTGTAGTTTCAGGATGCATAAATGGTCATTTTTTTGTACTTCCGGCAGGATAGTACATTTTCCTGACGCTTATCTATATAAATATATAGCGGATACACTAATTATCAAAAAATAGAGGTATTCAGATGAAGACACTAGTAACCTACATGACCCAGACCGGAAACACAAAAAGAATCGCAGAAGCCATATATGGCGAACTTTCAGGAGAAAAGGAGATCAAACCCATAGCCGAGGTAGCGGACCTTGAAGGATATGACCTTGCTTTCATAGGATTCCCTGTGCTGCAGTTCGATGTCCCCCCCAAGGTTAAGACATTCCTGTCGGAGAAAACATCCGGCAAGAACATCGCCATTTTCATGACCCATGCAGTTCCCGAAGGCTTTGAGGCAATCCATTCATGGACCGGTTCTGCTGAACAGGCAGCAACAGGTGCGAACGTACTCGGCAAATTCGACTGCCAGGGAGAACTCGCCCAGCCCGTGATCGACATGCTCTTAAAGGCAGACGACCCCCAGATGAAGGCATTCGCTGAGATGGGTCCGTCCACAAAGGGACAGCCTGACGAGTCGCGCGTAGAGAAGGCGAAGGTATTTGCAAAGGAAGTACAGGCCAGGGTCTGAAATTATCATCCGATCAGTTTAGAAAAACAAAGGAGTTCAGTATGGCGGGAAAGAAAAAGGCTCCGGTCTTCTGTGAGAAATATTGCCTTGTCTGCAAGGGTGCGCGTGCAGGTAACAGCCTTTGCAGGTCAGTACAGAATCTCGAACTCAGGATATTCGGGAAGAACGGCTGTATCTGGGGTAAGGCAAGAACGGAATACTACGGTGTAACACCTGATAAGCCAATACCTGCCGATCTTAAGAAGTAAGGAACGATCTTTCCAGCTCTTCCATCTTTTTTTCAATGCTCATATTTTTATCACATAGGACATAACCCTGTCAACAAGGGTTATATGAGGGGTTCTATTGAGAACGTTAGTTACATACATGTCACAGACCGGAAACACAAAGAAAATAGCTGAAGCCATCTATGAGGAGATAGATGGGGAGAAACATATAGAAGAGATGGCAACGGTGGATGAGCCGGAAAGCTATGATCTCATGTTCGTGGGCTATCCTATCATGCAGATGGCCGTACCGCCGCTGGCTAACTCTTTTCTGAATGACAGGACAAAGGGTAAGGACGTGGCCATTTTCGTGACCCATGCGGTCCCGGAGGGTTTCCATGAGATCGACAAATGGATGGCAACTGCCAGGGAAGCGGCAAAAGGTGCAAACATAGTCGGGACCTTTGACTGTCAGGGTGAACTTGCCTCACATATCATAGACCAGTTGCTAAGATCCGATGACCCGCAAATGAAGGCATTCGGAAAACTGGGTCCCATGACAATGGGACAACCAGATGAGGGCCGTGTGATGAGGGCAAAGGAGTTTGCCAGGAACGTTATGTGTAAAGAGAGTAAAAAAGTGAAGTAAAAACCGGATAATGTTCGCAGGAAGGTTTTCCTTCCTTCCTGCTTTCCTTTATTCTTGATGTTGTCTGTTCTCAGTGCGTCTTGATATACTCTATCATCTTCGGAGTCAGCAGTGGTGCTATCTGCGGAAGCATGTTAGGCATCAGGTTCGCCATTGCTGCTGGCATGAGGTCCGGCATCTGCTCCTTCATATGTTCGGGCATCGGCACTCTCTTCTCAACAGCCACGAGCATCTTTGGCATTACCTTTGGCATCAATGATGGCATGAGCAGCGGCATCATCCTTGGCATCATGGGTTTCATGAGGGTGTCCATGCCGGGTACATATTTTACCGTCTTCATCATTGCCTGCATGTATGAAGGCATGGCTCCTATCATGTCGGGCAGCAGCTCAACCATCATCTCGGTCATGTTCTCGGGAACCATAAGCTCGATCATCTTGTCGAAGGTCGCCCATGCGGCAAGTGCATCGTTAGTGGTGTCAGGTATATCATAACCAAGACTGCGGGCGGCAAGCGCGCCAAGGTCCTGGATCTCCATGTTAACATTGTTCTCCTGGGCAGCTACCCTGAACTGAACAACGCAGCACGGGCACAGTGCAGCCATGATGTCGGCATCCTGGTCAGCAGCTTCCTGCAGGCGGACGTTACCTATCTTTCCGGCCACATCAGGCTCATCGATAAGCGTAACCACAGAGCCGCAGCAGAGCGCTTTCTCGCGGTTGTGCTCCATTTCCCTGAACTTGATGCCCGGAATTGCCTTGAGCAGCTCACGTGGGGCATCATAGACTCCGGCACCGGCCCTGCCAATGTGGCATGAGTCGTGCCAGGCAACGGTCTTGTTCAGTGGGACCTTGAACTTGGGCTTGAGCACGTCCATTTTGTCCATGAGCACTTCTGAGTAATGCTTTGCCTCGATGTCAAATTCCATGCCGAGCTTCTCAGCCCACTGTGGGTAGATGGTCCTCCACATGAGCAGGCACGCAGGACAGGATGTTACAACGGTCTTGGCACCCTGCTTCTGCATGTTGGCGATGTTCATTTTAAGTATCCTCTCAAAGACATCCCATTTTCCTGCAACCAGCATGGGTATGCCACAGCAGGCTTCCTTGTCTCCGAGATATGTGAACTCGATGCCTGCCTCATCGAGCAGTCTCACAGTTCCCACGGCAACATCCTTTTCCACAAAGGATGCGGTACATCCTGCAAAATAGGCTATCTCCGCCTTGTCCTTGATCTTTGTCCGGATGTCATCCGGCAACCACTTGTCCCTGTCCTTCCTGTAGCTTGCCCAGATGTTCCTTTCCTTGTCAAGGCTCTGTGCCATGATCTCAAAGGGCGGAATCGTCATCATGCCTCTCTTCTGGACCAGGTTCTCCCTGAGCGTCATCCATGAGCGCTCGATCGGAAGGTCCAGCTGGCAGTAGTAATCGCACATCTCGCAGGTGGTACATGCAAGGAAGGTATCGGCCTGCTCCTGGTCAAGTTCCATCCTGCCTGCAAAGTATTCCTTGAGGAAGAACCACTTGCCCCTGGGTGACTGTGATTCCCATCCCCTGCCGTAGTACTGGTCACACTCGTTCACACAGTATCCGCACTGGGCACATGTATATGCGTGGGACACGATGTCCCCGGGAATTCCCTTGATCTCCTTGAACTCCTGCTTGTCAACCCCTGACATATTGCCCACTGCACGGGCCATGGGTTCAAAGGCCTTTGCAAAGGAAAGCCCTGTTCTGAGCATTGATTTGCCCGTAAGGGTCTCAGGGTTCATTATGTCATCAGGGTCCACCTGCTTTTTGAAGTCCTCGATAACAGGTAACCTCTTGCCAAAGACCTTGTCTGCCTGTTGCGAAAAGTACAGTCCGGATGAGTATATCCTTCCACCGTTCTCCTCGGCGATCCTGACGATGCTCAGGGCTAGCGGGAATGCAAGATTATATTTGAAAGATTTCTCCGAATGGGGCATGAAACACAACATAACTGCTTCGTCACCCTTTGTGACCATTCCCTCCACAAGGACGGGCAGGCCGATCTTATCACCGATCTCCCTGAACATGGTATCGATCCTGTCCACAGGTACGACAACCTCTGCCGGGATGAAGGATGGCCCGAGCCTCTTGACCTTCATGGACCTGAACCATTCCTGGGTCTCATGTTCTGCTATCTCTTCAGGCAGCACCTTTCCTCCTGCCTGTTCAATGATCTCCTTAAGGCCGCTGACGTCCCTTGACTCGGGGTATGCGAAATTACATATGTAAGACTCCGGAAGCTCCGGCCTGTGTTCCTCAACTGTCTCCCCGTAGTGTGTCTTGTAGGGTGCACGGTTCTTCATACCGGCCCACTGTGGGTTAATGAATGAGATGGCCCAGATAGGTATTCTTTTCTCACCAACTTTCCTGATGGCCTCTTTCATGCTGGTCGCATCCGGGAATTCTGCTGAGATGGCAGCTGTCTTCTCATAGTCCCTTACCCTGAGGGTGACCTGGGTGATGATTCCTGTTGTTCCCATGGTACCTGTGATCTTGCCAAGCTCTTCTCCTGAGAAATCCTTAACCTCGCCGTTTGGCAATACCACGCGGGCTGATTCCATTGTGTCCTGTGACCAGCCGTATTCATAGCTTCCGTAACCAACACCGTTCTGGGCAAGCCATCCTCCCACCGTTGCCGAAAGTGCGCTGGAAGGAACAGCCTGCACAGCGAGTCCCTGTTCGTTCAGCTTCGTTTCCAGGTCGTACCATATGATGCCTGCGCCCACCGTGACCAGGCGTTTCTCTTTGTCGATACTGATGATCTTCCTCATGGGAGTCACATCTGCGACAATGCCTCCTCTTGTCGGGATGATACCGCCATAACCGGAAGATGCACCGGCTCTTGGTACCACAGGGACGCCGTACTTGCGTGCGAAGTTCATGAGTTCCACCGCTTTCTCCTCGCTGGCGACCTTTACAATTGCTGCAGGCCTTGTATTACCAATTACTCTTTTCACGAGGGATGGTAATGCACCCACATCGTGTGTGTAGTAGTGCCTTTCCGTTTCCTTGAAATTGACCCCTTTCCCGAAAATAGATGAAAGCTCTTGCTTTTGTTCATCCTTTAGTTCATAAACCGTATTTGCCATTATAACACTCCGATAATTAATATAGTTTTTATGTCTTTACACCAATTCTTGATGATTTATCATTTAATTCAGGGTTATATAAAGCCGTTTGAATACTGCGGAATAAACCTTAATTCGGTCAGTTCCATATTGTAAGCAAAGGTGGAACTGAGAATGGATGAGATAATGCACTTGCCGGAGAACAAAACCAAGATCGTGTGTACTATAGGTCCCGCGTCTTCTTCAGAGGATGTTCTGAAAGAGCTGATCATGAACGGTATGAATGTGGCGAGGATCAATTTTTCCCATGGTGATCTGGAAGACCAGCGCAGGATCATCAGGAGAATAAGGACGATCGCCTCCGAACTTAACAGGGTGGTTGCAATACTGGCAGATCTGCCCGGCCCGAAGATGAGGGTGGGCAAGTTCGAGCAGGAACCGGTATTCCTGAAAAGGGGAGACCGTGTTACCCTCACAACAAAGAAAGTAATGGGGACAGAATCCGTGATCCCTGTGAACTATACAAGGCTGTCCGAAAGTGTGCAGCCGGGCAGGCCATTATATCTGAACGACGGCTTCATACAGCTGGAATGCATCGATATTCAGGGGGAGGACATCCACTGTAAGGTGATAGTAGGAGGTCCTCTTTCTTCCAATAAGGGGCTTAATATACCGGGTGCACAACTTTTCATAGACCCTATAACCGGCAGGGACCTTGAGATAGTTGACTTTGCCCTTGAAGAAGGTCTGCACATTTTCGGTGTATCTTTTGTCGAGTCCCGGGAAGATGTAAGGAAACTACGTGAATACGCAGCCAACAGAGGTAAAAAGATATTCATAGTTTCCAAGATCGAGCGGGAAAAGGCAGTCCGGAACATCGATGATATACTTGAGGAAAGTGACGGCGTTATGATAGCCAGGGGTGATCTTGGTGTGGAGATTCCCATCCAGAACGTGCCGGTAGTACAAAAGGAGATCATCCACAAGGCAAATCTTCTCAGCAAGCCCGTGATCACCGCCACCCAGATGCTTGAGTCAATGGTAGAAAACATCCGTCCCACAAGAGCAGAGGCAACAGATGTTGCAAATGCCATTATTGACGGCACTGACGCGGTGATGCTGTCTGCAGAGACCGCCGTTGGGAAATATCCTGTCGAGACTGTGCAGATGATGGTGCAGATCGCAATATCCACCGAGAACTGGAGAAGCAACACCAAGGAAGGTATCGAACTTATGAAAAGGGCTCTGCGCCGTATGCATCTTGGTGTTGAGTACATGATCTCC